>JAAZCT010000311.1 GCA_012513165.1 Actinomycetales bacterium | reverse complement strand
GCCCGGCGTCCCAAGTTGGCCAGTGGGGCGCCAACCCCATCGATCTGAACGTGCCGCGCGCGCTCCCGCCCGCTTCGGTGACCTGGCCGGCCGATCATTCATGGTTCATCGCGTCCGAAATCGATGCCGAGTGGATGTGTGTCAGCGGTTCGACTGCGTTGGTTGAAGCGCTCCTCGCTGAGTTCGGATCGAACGCCGAACCCGCGACACACGGGGCTATCCCGCCTCTGGAAGCCACCGAGCAGTGAGGTTTGTCCTCGCCTCAGCCTCGCCCGCACGCCTCGAGGTGCTGCGCCGTTCGGGGCTTTCTCCCGAGGTGAGTGTGTCGGGCGTCGACGAGTCGGTCGTTGCCACCACCGATCCGAGTGACTTGGTGGTGGAACTGGCCGCCTTAAAATGCCGCGCAGTAGCACCCGCGCACCTCGATGCCCTCGTTTTGGGTTGCGATTCTGTGCTCTGGTTCGAGGGAGAAATCCTCGGCAAGCCCTATTCTCCAGAAGCCGCAACCGAACGGTGGCAACGCATGCGCGGCCGCTCAGGTGTGCTTCATACCGGCCATTGTTTGCGCCTTGGTGACCGTGAAGTTCAACGCACCGTGGCGACCACGGTCCATTTCGCAAACGTCAGCGATGCCGAGATCGCCGCGTACGTGGCTACTGGCGAGCCGCTGCACGTGGCTGGCGCGTTTACGATCGACGGGTTCGGTGGCGCATTCATCGAACGCATCGAAGGCGACCACCTCAATGTGATTGGCGTGAGCGTCCCAACACTGCGCGAAATGGTCAACCAACTCGGAGTGGGCTGGCCTACTTTTTGGAGTTGACCTGAACCCTTCCGTTCAGTTCGTGAACTTGATCGGGATTGTCACCGAATCGTCGAAACGTGCTTCGTCAGCCGGGTTCGCGCGACGCAGCACCAAACTTCCAGTTTCGGTGCTTGGTTTCGAGAAGGTGACCGTACCGGTGAAATCAACCATGTCTTCGGTCATCCACTCCCCGTCGAGCATGGCAAAACCCTCGCCGATCTGTTCGCCGTTCGCGTCGAGCACTTCGATCCCAAAACTCGCTTCGAAAGACCATGAGCCAGGCACTGACCCTCGCACGTTGATTGGGCTGGAGATGAAGTCGCCTGCGAGGGGCGCATCCACGACGAGTTTCACTCCCTTGAGGGAAGTGTGGTCGGCTGTGACCGGAGCGTCGCTGGGCTGCGGCGCTGGCGTTCGGGTCTGATCGACGAAGGTCCGGCCGTCGACGGTCCGGCACTGAGGCGGATCAGTCTCCATCACGTCATTTCCAGCGGCGACGCACTGGGCGAAGTTCGTGACACGTGATTCGGGGTCTGCATCGCGATTCTTCATGATGGTGAATACTGCGAAACCGCCGATCACGGCAGCGATCAGTCCGATGACAACAACGACACGACTTTTCATGGCGCACCTCTCCCTCGTACTTGTCAGGATACGGAGTTTTACCTCATTCGACAGGTAAGCCGAGCCCACGCGCGATCAACATGCGCTGGATCTCGCTGGTACCTTCTCCGATCTCGAGGATCTTGGCGTCACGATAGAAGCGTGCCACGGGAAATTCCTCCATGAAACCGTTCCCGCCAAAGACTTGGGTAGCGATTCGGGTGGCGTCCACGGCTGCTTCTGAGGAGTACAGTTTGGCGACCGACGCGGCCTGCTTGAACTCTTTCATCGGGGCGCCAGCGTCTTTCATGGCAGCTGCTTGGTACGTGAGCGCGCGGGCTGCTTTGGCTTTAACTTCGAGGTCAGCGATCTGGAAGGCGACACCTTGTTTGGCGCCGATCGGCTTGCCGAAGCTGGTGCGCTCCAGCGCATATTCGACACTCAGGTCGAGGCATGCCTGAATGAGCCCGACTGCGAGAGCCGCGATTGCGACCCGTCCGTCATCAAGCGTTGCGAGGAACTGCGCATAGCCGCGGCCCCGCTCACCGAGCAGGTTCGCTTCGGGGACTCGGACGTTGTCGAAGGTGAGCCCGTGCGTGTCGCTGCAGTTCCAGCCGAGCTTGTTGTAGCCCGGTTCCACCGTGAACCCCTCGGTGCCAGACGGAATCATGATCGTGCTGATTTCGGGGCTGCCGTTCTCTCGTGTGCCGGTGCGAGCCGTCACGGTCACGAGTGACGTGATGTCGCTGCCCGAGTTGGTGATGAACTGTTTCGCACCGTTGACGACCCATTCGCCGCCGTCGATGTGAGCTTTCGTGGCAGTGGCGCCTGCGTCTGATCCAGCACCTGGTTCGGTGAGTCCGAATCCTGCGAGCGCCTTGCCCGCCACGAGTTCAGGCAGGCGCTGTTCCTTTTGTTCCTGCGTGCCATACGTGAGGATCGGGTTGATTCCTAGGCCCACGGCAGCTTCGAGCGTGATGCCAATGGCTTGGGCGACTCGTCCGATTTCTTCGATCGCAACACACAAGCTGGGGAAGTCGCCGCCGCTGCCACCGAACTCCTCGGGAGCCGTCAAACCGAACAGGCCCAACTCGCCCATGTCTTGCACAACATCGATGGGGAAATGGTGCGCCGCGTCCCATTCGGCGATGTGCGGCGCGATCCGGTTTGCAGCAAAATCGCGCACCACGAGGCGGAAGGATTCATGTTCGGGAGACAAAGAGAACGACATGCCCCTAGGTTAGCAAGCGTTAACCTGTATGTGAACCGGGAATCAACTACTGAGCAAAACCGACGAAAAGCGCTTCTGGGGAAGCCCCGATCGCTTCCATCGCGAACACGTATTTTGAGATACCCGTGTCGGTCTCCCCGCGCTCCATCCGAGCAATCTGCGTCGTCGAGGTATCGACCATATGAGCCAACTCCTCTTGGGTTAGCCCTGA
The DNA here is from genome assembly GCA_012513165.1 of Actinomycetales bacterium. Lineage (GTDB taxonomy): Bacteria > Actinomycetota > Actinomycetes > Propionibacteriales > Nocardioidaceae > Aeromicrobium. The sequence continues at coordinate 13,504 of JAAZCT010000311.1, read as the reverse complement.
ACGCACGCGTTCGGCACGCATGTTTCGGCCAACCAATTCGAGAACCTTCAGAGTTCGATCATCCATTGGCTCTAGCCAAGACGGTCACTTATAACTATTCCAGACCAGTTCTGGGTTTTAACTACTCAGATATGTGTCCTCATGGGTCGAACATCGTCAAACTAGGAGAATTCATGTCTAATTTGCCTCCAACCGGCTGGCAACCCAGCGGTGATCCAAAGGCTGACGCGAAGGCTGCCCAGGCCTATGCCAAAGCTCAACGCCCATGGTTCAAGAAGAAGCGCTTCATCATCCCTATTGCGATCGTCGTGATCGTAGTTCTCATGCAACTTGCTGGCGGAGAAGACTCCTCACCGAGTGACAACTCCACGGATACCAACTCGAAATCGAGCGAATCCCCATCCACAGGTAAGACAGAATCCAAGAAGAGTGAGAAGAAGGTCGACGTCACCAAGGTGGATGCCGCAACACTCCTGAAGACCTTTGAAGAGAACGAGCTCCAAGGCGACCAGAAATACAAAGGTAAACGATTGCAAATTACCGGTGTCGTGAGCAAGATCGATACTGACGTCTGGAACGACGACAAGTACATTCTCCAGATTGGAACTGGAGCGGACTTCGAAATCTTGACCGTGAACTGCCACGGAATCCCCCAGTCCAAGTTGGCCAAGCTCAAGGTGGGCGAAGATGTCACAGTCGTCGGAGACTTCGATGACGGAGGATCACTCGGCGTCGAAATCAAGAAGTGTTCGATCGTCTAATTGGATGTAAACCAAATCAAACTGCGTGCGACGACTGCTAAGCGTCGTCGCACGCAGTACTTGTGTCGTCGCATCCGACTCAAGCTGAGCTGTCAGCCCAAGGCCTTTCCCAACGTATGCCCGGGAACCGAGCGAAGTCGCTGTCAAAGGTGACGACCGTCGCCTTATGCTCTTTAGCCAACGCCGCAAGATGGGCATCAGACGCGATGGCTCCTCCCTGTCCGACTTCGTCTAAGCACTCCCTCATAATTTGAGAATGGGTTGCCCCCGGATGAAGTAAATGTGCGGATCTCGCACCCAGCCAAAGATCGACGTAGTTCATAGCTTCGCTATGCGACAACGGCTCTGAGAAAATCGCAGCGTGCGTCGAAATCCGAACGAACCCCAGAAGCGCCTGCCACGCAAAACCCACGGATATCTGCCCGGACAATGAATTGTCCAACCAACCTTTGGCTGCCTGGTGTTGCTTCGATTGCTCGTCAACGGCATAAATAAGGACGTTTGTATCAACGAGTTTCACGAGTCAGCGGCCATCTTGCGAATCAGTTCTTCATCTTCGAGCATGGCAGCGATGAGATTCGCCTTAGTCATATCAATCTTTAGCCCCATAGCGCGCGACGGCGTAACAAAGGAATGACCTTCGGAACCAGAAGCGCCCTCGCGAATGACGTCGTTGAGGGCCTGCTTGAACGAAACGTGGCGTGCCTTCATGCGACTACGCACGATCTCCTCCACGTCTGGATCGAGTGTTACCGTTGTCCTCATTTCGACAGCATAACATCATTTGATGCCTTGCAATCAAACCCAAGGATATCCACATTTTAGTCATGGCGACCACTGTGCATCATCTCGTCGCAATTCGATCCAAATATCCACAGCAGACTCCGAGGCTCAGGGTGAGATCAGCCGGCCCATCGTCCTGCCCTAGAATCAGAACGCTGTCTACATCGAGGAGAACAGATCCCGTGAGCAAGCCTCTACAGAAGGTTTTGATTGCTAACCGTGGCGAAATCGCCGTACGCGTGGTGCGTGCCGCGAAGGACGCCGGCATCGGTAGCGTTGCCGTCTACGCTGAAGCCGATCGCGATGCGCTCTATGTGCGTCTCGCCGACGAGGCTTACTCCTTGGAGGGCACCACACCTGCCGACTCCTACCTCGATATTCCGAAGATTCTGGCGATCGCTGAACGCAGTGGCGCCGACTCGGTTCACCCGGGTTACGGCTTCCTCGCCGAGAACGCCGACTTTGCTCAGGCTGTACTCGATGCGGGCTTGATCTGGATCGGCCCATCGCCTGCCGCGATCGACGCTCTGGGCGATAAGGCCAAGGCCAAGCAGATCGCTCTCGCTGCTGGCGCACCGTTGGCTCCAGGTTTGAAGGATCCCGTCAAGGACGCCGACGAAATCGTTGCCTTCGCTCAAGAGCACGGCCTGCCCGTAGCCATCAAGGCTGTCTTCGGCGGTGGCGGTCGTGGCCTCAAGGTCGCCCGCACGATCGAAGAAATCCCCGAACAATACGAGTCCGCAGTGCGCGAAGCCGTCTCGGCGTTCGGACGCGGCGAGTGCTTGGTCGAGAAGTTCCTCGACAAGCCACGCCACGTGGAAACGCAATGTTTGGCAGACTCCCACGGCAACGTGGTTGTGGTGTCCACTCGCGATTGCTCCTTGCAGCGTCGCCACCAGAAGCTCGTTGAAGAAGCACCAGCGCCGTTCTTGACCGACGAGCAGAATGAACGCCTCTACGCGTCCTCGAAGGCCATCTTGAAAGAAGCTGGCTATGTTGGCGCGGGCACCTGCGAGTTCCTCGTTGCCCTCGACGGCACGATCAGCTTCCTCGAAGTGAACACTCGCCTCCAGGTGGAACACCCGGTCTCTGAAGAGGTCACCGGCATCGACTTGGTGCGCGAAATGTTCCGTATCGCGGCTGGTGAAGAACTCGGCTACACCGATCCCGAAATCCGTGGACACTCCATCGAGTTCCGCATCAACGCTGAAGACGGCGGACGTGGCTTCCTGCCCGCGCCCGGAACCCTGCTTGAGTGGGATCCGCCAAGCGGGCCTGGCGTTCGCGTCGACAGCGGCTACGTCAAGGGTGAAACCATTCCTGGCGCGTTCGACTCGCTTGTTGCCAAGCTCATCGTTACCGGCGCTACGCGTCAGCAAGCGATTGAGCGTTCGCGTCGTGCGCTCGCCGAGTTCACGGTTGACGGCATGCCGACGGTCATCCCGTTCCACGCCAGCGTGCTCAACGACCCTGCTTACAACGCTTCGGGCGGCTCCTTCGACGTGTACACCACGTGGATCGAAACCGACTACGACAACCAACTGGCGCCTTACGCAGGCGCCACTGCTGATCTCGACGAAGCAGGCGAACGCGATCGCGTCACGGTGGAAGTTGCCGGCCAGCGCATCGAAGTAGTTTTGCCAGCCGGACTCGGTGCAGGAACTGCTGCGGCAAGCGGCGGAGCAAAGAAGCCTAAACGCAAGGGTGGCAAGAGCGCTGGCGCTGCGGCAAGTGGCGACTCACTCGTCAGCCCCATGCAGGGAACCGTCGTGAAGATTGCCGTTGAAGAGGGGCAAGAAGTAGCCGAGGGCGATCAGATCGTCGTTGTTGAAGCGATGAAGATGGAACAACCCATCAATGCCCACAAGGCAGGCATCGTCACGGGCCTAGACACCGAAGTGGGCGCCACCGTCGGCGCCGGCGCCGTAGTCTGCGACATCAAGGACGCCTGAGCCTTTCAGACGACATCAACACGATTCCCCCGGACGCACGACCGTTCCCGGGGGAATCGTGTTTTGTCTACGGAGTCAGACTGAAGCGCCCGGAACGTTCGCGGGTGCTTTGGTGTCAACTTCGCCATAAGCGACGCCTGCCGCCCACACGATGAAGGTGACTCCTAACCAGGTGCCCCAGCCTTCAATGTTGAAGTGCACGTCAGGGACGATCACGTTAGTCAGTGCCAACGCAGCGAACGTTAGGACGAGACCTCCCGCGATCGTTGACACCCTGATGAGAGAAGGTGTAGCGATCGCGGCGATCTCTCGCAAAGCGACATTGAGCATCGTGAAAACAATCACCGCGATGACATACCAAACGATCGACGTAGTGAACCCCGAGAACACGAGAACTGCAAGAGCCAATGAGGCAGCGTTTGCGAGCAGCGCAATCGCTATTGATTTGATGAGGGGATTCATGACTCCATCATGTCAAACGTCTAGAAACCGAACCAGTCTGACCGCATTCCGAAGTCCCAGCGGGCCGTCACACCAGTGATCGTCTTCGATCCTTTTGCGCCCTTGAGGGTAATCGAACTCACTCGGCCACCTGCGTCGCCATAACCATTTCGCTTGGTGATCGTGATGCTTTGCAGCTTGCCGATGCTTGTGTGCTTCTTTTCGATCGTCGATGCTTTCACCGTCAGGGTCCAGTTGTGGACCTTATTGCCGCTGAAGTTGTCCCAATCGTCACGAACGGGCTTGAGGTACGGCTGCGAACCCTTGTTGGTCCAGCCACCTGACGAACTCGAGAACTGAGTGAAGGCAGGCTTGCCTTGATACATCAATACCTTGCCGGAAGTTCCATCGGTGGCGGTGTTCGTGCTTGCGGTCTCTGCCGAGACTCCGCCATAGACCTGGCACGAGGTGGTATCGCAAATATCGTGAGTACCACCGGAAACGATCGCGCGCACACCGTAAGTGCGTGCAGCAACAGACTGCGCCTTGAGCGCTTCAGTGTGCCAACCCGAGGGCATTTCTCGTGCAACGACACCCTTCACATAACTTTCGATAGGCAGTGCATTCACGGCATGCCGAGTGGTCGCGCCGCTACTGCGAGGAACCGACCGCAAAGCTCCACGGTATTTAACTTTGGAACCATTCGGCAGATAAATCTCTAGCATTGCTGGGCCTTCAAACTGCCCAACGCCAGTGAAATGCGAGTGGTCTCGCCAGGTGGAGCCCACCTTGTAGCGCAAAGTCGATTGCTTCTTGTCGCTCGAACGCGGCACGATGTTCCAGTCGCTGACGGATCCGCCGTTGAGGGTCGTCGGAAGGGTAATGACGGTTCCTGTCGTAAAGTTGCGAAATTTCAGACCACTTGCCGCACGCACTTTAACTTCGGAGTTTGTCACTTGTGTGAGTTGGATCCGGATAATCCCGGACTTTGTCCCCAGCGTCGTGCCGGGATAGTAATGACTCAAGATATTGTTGTATTTCACGCCTTGACGTGCGGCGCCCTGAGCTCCATGCTGACTCATTCCGATCCCGTGCCCGTAGCCGTGACCCTTAATCACGATGTTGCCGTTCGAGGGAACCGTGATGCTGTTCTTTAGCGTTGTTCCGCCGTTGGCAGTCCGGAACCCCAATGTCGCAGAACGCAAACCCTCCAAACCTTCAGGACTCATCGCCGACAACGTATAAACGTAATCCGTCCCAGCATCCAAACCAGGAACCACCACCGACGTACCCGACACCATCAACAACTTCGCATCAGCACCCGACTTCTTACGCCACACCAACCGATACTGCTTCGCACCAGCAACAGCCTTCCACGACAACGTCGCCGAATTCGCCGTAGTCGACACAACCCCAACCCCCGAAGGAACCGGCAACTGGGGAACCGAGCCGCTAGCGACCATCGCAGCGACGCGAGTTCGCATGCCGCCCGCTTCGTTCAACCAGCGATACCCATATTGGCCCGGGCAAGCAGTCGCTTTTACATCTCGGTGACCGTTAAGTACTTTGTAAGTCTTCCCGCCTGTGGTGTAGGTCCCGTTGGGGTCATTTCCGAACAACGACATCCGCCAGGCGGCCAAGCGGACTGTTGCGTCCTTCATCGCGGCCGGAGGTTCGGCCACGTCGAAGTTGCCCATCATAGAAATTCCGGTCGCGTCCTGATTGACAGCGTCTACGCCAGAGTGCGCGCCACGGACTTGCTTGGTAATGCCGCCCTTGCGACCTTCAAAAATTTGTCCCCACCGATCGATCAGGAACGCGTATCCGATGTCGCACCAGCCGCGACTCTTCACGTGGTAGGTCTGGTATCCACGAATGATGGATGCCGAATCGGCTTTTGCCGCTGTGTTTGAACCTGCCGTGTGGTGCAGAACCACACCTAGCGCACGTGGCTTCGTGGTGGGCGCGCTGCAGGACGTTCCCGGCCCTGCGCCCCACTGAGCTCGCGTGATGATCGCTGGCTGATCCACTGAGGTAGCCACAGTAGACACATCCGCATCTTGGTCCGAAAGCGAGTAGTTTGCCGGGGCAAAAGCCGCGGGCTTCACGTCGGGAACAGGGTTCGCGTCGGGGTCGATCGTACTTACCTGCACGTCCTCAGGCTTGCCGGTTTCTGATTCAACCTTGACCGCGATTCCATCACCGGCTTCGTCGAGCCATAAGGGGTCAGTTCCGGTTCGTCCAATAACAATATCTTCAACAGTCAGTTCAATCCAGTCAGACCATTCCCCAGCGGTACGAACTTGAACATGCACGGCGACGCCTGTGACTTCGGGGTCTTCAGCCCACGTGACTCCGACCATGCGGAATGGCTCGACTGTTCTACGGCCTAACGCGCCGTCGCCCGACTTCTTGATTGCGACGGGAGACTCTTCGGTTTCTACCGCATCGGGAATCACCTGGTCTGAGACGTCCTCAGGTGAAGCCGCGTCAGCACCTTCAGGTGCCGCTGCAGCGCCGGGCGAGTCTGGGTTCGCTATATACGACCAGTCGACTCCAGCCGCGTTAGCTGTGACAGGAGTAAATGCGAACGCCATCATCGCAACCGCGATGAGGGTCCTAAATGACCGACGTGGGAGCCGAGAATGCATGGGGGAAGTCCATTCGTTGGCGGATTCTTCGTTTGTTTCTTTTCTAACCACGGTGATTCCATCACACTTTTGCCCTGAATTCCAGCATTTCAGGCATGACCTGCGGAACTACACGGTTGTAATTACGAACCCCGCGACCCTCATGAGTAACGGTGCAGATGTCTGGCCGCTTCTCCGATTGATCCCGACAAGGACGGATAGACGGTGAAGGTCTCAGCGAACTGGTCGGCGGTGAGGGACGCAGTGACAGCTAAGGCCACGGGATGAATGAGTTCACTCGCATGTGGGCCAACCACCACACCACCGATGATCGTCCCCACCCCCTGCCGCGCAAATAGTTTGACGAAACCGTCGTGGATGCCTTGCATCTTGGCCCGGGCGTTCGCTGCCAGCGGCAACATGGCGACGTCTACCAGAAACCCTCGATCTTGGATTTGCTGCTCGGTCAAACCCACGGTCGCGATCTCGGGGGTGGTGAACACGTTGCTCGCAACAACTTCCAGATTCAGCGGGTTGACCGCGTCGCCCAACACATGCGCCATCGCAATACGGCCTTGCTGGGCCGCGACCGAAGCCAACATGAATACCCCGGTGCAATCACCAGCAGCATAGATTCCGGGCACCGACGTGCGCGAGACTTTGTCGACAATCACGAAACCGGACTCATCGGTTCGAACTCCAACCGACTCGAGACCGAGGTCTTGGGTGTTGGGGATCGAGCCCAAAGCCAGCAGGCAGTGTGATCCGATGATGGTTCGACCATCGGTGAGGGTCACCACCACGTCATCGCCTTCGCGAACCACTGACTCCATCCGCGAGTTCCCTAGGACCGTCATCCCGTGGCGGGTAAACACATCCTCGATGAGGGCCGCTGCATCACTGTCTTCGCCCGGGAGCACTTGGTCTCGGCTGGAAATAAGGGTGACGTCGATACCCATCGTGCTGTAGGCACTGGCGAACTCTGCGCCTGTTACGCCCGAACCCACCACGATAAGATGCTCGGGCCGCTCGTCGAGTGCGTAAATCTGTTCCCATGTGAATACTCGTTCGCCGTCCGGCAACGCTTGAGCAACGGTGCGGGGCGAGGCGCCAGTAGCGATCAGGATGCCGGAGGCCTCAATTCGAGACTCGCCCTCGGCCGTCGAGACTTGTACGAGTCCCGGTGATTCAACACGCGCCGTACCCCGAATCAGCGTCACGCCCGCACTAGTCAAGCGCTCGGCGATGTCGTCTGATTGGGCTTGAGCGAGTTCCAAGACGCGGGAGTTAACCGCGGCGAGGTCTGCTTGGGCGTGCGCGGGGAGTTCAACGCCCAACTCGGCTGCCGTAGCGACCTCGGTCAGCAACTCGGACGTTGCAATGAGTGTCTTACTCGGCACGCAGTCCGTGAGAACGGTCGATCCGCCCCAACCATCACGTTCGATGATCGTCACGTCTGCGCCAATCCGACTGGCCACCAAAGCCGCTTCGTATCCGCCAGGTCCGCCGCCGATTATTACCACATGAGTCACAGGTCTATTGTCCCCTATCGGCTGGGCCAAACAACCTGAGGAAAATCAGCGCTGATATTGCGCTAGATTCCGGCCCAGCTCGATGAACAGCGCGCTGTTCAAACCAAAAGCAATGCGCACTTCATCTACGATTGCGTCTTTTTCGGCGTCGCTCACGGCGAGTTCGTTGAGACGTGCCCGGTAACCGTCCTTGTACGGCTTCGGCTTCTCGATGGCGTCGAAACTGTACATCGACAAGCCAGTTCCATCAGTAATGCCGAACGCGCGGCCCAGCAAAGCGCCGATCGCTTGTCCGCCCGAGAGATCGCCCAGATACCGGGTGTAATGGTGAGCCACAAAAAGTACCGGGTTGTCCAGGGTGGCGCGAATCCGTGCCACGTATGCGTCGACGGCTCCGCTCGAAACGTCGGGCGTGCCCGCGGGTGCCCAGCTAGCGAGGTCGGCGTCGATGGCCGCCAGACGGTCGAGGCCCGGATCGATCATCGTGCCCACCACAGGATCGTTTGCCAATTGTGCGCTGACTTCTTCAAGTACGGCATATACGGGACGCAGCGCCGCGAGGTAATCGGCATAACCTTGTTCGTTGACCTCACCCTTGAGGAGCGCGTTCATGAAGTTAGAAGATTCGGCTTCAGTGTGCTCGGCTTGGGAGCCAGTCTTCATGCGTGCGGCGAGGCCAGTTTCTTCAACAACTGCGGTCATGATTCTCCTTGGTGCGTCAAAAAGTTCTACCTCTAGTTTGGCATGCCTAACTTAACCAATCTGACGGGGTGTCACGTTGTGAGAATCCGGAGGCTCAGGCCCGCTCGGGAACGACCACCAATCGGCCAGAGGGATCCGTGAGGACGTGCACGTCGATCCCATAAACCGACCGAACTGTTTGTGCCGTAATAACGTCCTGAGGCGGCCCGTGATGAACTAGACGCCCCTCAGCCAGAATCACTACTTCATCGGCCCATGCCGCCGCAAGCGACAAATCATGCAAGACCACCACAACAGCTCGGCCAGCATCGGCCAGTCGCCTCGCCACCACCATCACGTCCTCTTGGTGGCGCAGGTCGAGGGACGCCGTCGGCTCGTCAAGCAACACAATCGGCGTGTCTTGAGCGAGAACTCGGGCGAGGGAACTGCGTGCCTTTTCGCCACCAGACAAAGCTTGGAAACTCCGATGCGCCAAATGTTCTACGTCGGCGTCGCGCATCGCTTGTTCACACAAACGTGCGTCCGTTTCTTCGTCGCTCGTTTTCATCCAAGGCGTGCGACCCATATGAACCACGTCTTGCACCGAGAACGCGAAACTCACCGTATTGGCTTGCAGCAAGACCGCCCGTTCACGAGCTAGTTGCTTGGCCGAATAATTCTCAATTGCCGAACCATTCAGTTCGACGGCGCCTGCGGTCGGCCTGAGGTCGCCCGACATCGTGGAAAGCAGCGTGGACTTGCCAGCGCCGTTGGGCCCTACAAGCGCGAGTATTTGGCCCAACTTCACGTCCAGCGACACGTCATCGAGCACGAGGTTGTCGCCCCGCTCGCAACTCACATGGCGAACGCGAAACGCGAGTGGCTGTTCTGTCGTCATGCCCAACCTCCGGCTCGGGAGCGAGCGCTACGCACCAAGTAGAAGAAGAACGGTCCGCCAATCAGCGAGGTCAACATGCCGATGGGCAAGTCTGATCCGTCAAGAATCGTGCGCGCGAACAAGTCCGCCCACACCAAGAGCAACGCTCCCATCAAAGCTGACAGCGGCAAGAGCCAACGGTGCCCCGGCCCGAGCAGCATACGGATCACGTGCGGCACAACGAGCCCAACGAACGCGATGATGCCCACGAACGCGACACCCGCAGCAGTCAGCAGAGCGACGAGAACAATCGAAATGACGCGCAGTCGCTCAACGTTCAATCCGAGGTGCGCTGCTGAGCGCTCGCCCAAAGCCAGCACATCGTACTGACGCGCCATCAAACTCACCCACACCATCGCCGGCACGGTGAGCACGAGCACGATGAAAACCTCACTCCACCGCGAACCATTGATCGAGCCAAGTTGCCAAAAGACGATCTGTTCACGGGCAGCGGCGCCACCGGAGAACATCATGAGCGCGAGGCCCGCGCCTGCAAAAGCGTTGATCGCGATGCCGGTAAGAAGAAGCGTGACGACTTCAGTGCGCCCCTGAGACCGTGCCGTTGCATACACCAAGACAGTGGAAAGGAAACCACCCAAGAAAGCCATGACCGCGATCGACCAGCCGCCAAAGGTGGTCATACCGATAGCGATCGCGAGCGCGGCACCCAGCGCCGCACCGGACGAAACGCCCACTACGCCTGGTTCAGCTAGCGGGTTACCAAAGATCGATTGCATGACCGCGCCGGCAATCGCCAGGGCCGCACCCACCAGCAAGCTCATGGCGACGCGCGGGAAGCGGATTTGAAGCAGAGTCTGCTCGATCAGTTCGTCGTTGGGCCGCCAGCCGGTGTTGAAACCGGCGGAGTGCAGAACCGTGCCAATGACTTCAGTCCACGAGGCCGGAAGTTGACCTGCCATGGCTGAGGCGATGGCGCCTGCGAAAGTCAGCAAGAGCGCCACAACCAGTACGATCATGCGGCGCTGCGTGAGTTTGGTGTGACCCGAGGGCATTCGTCAGGAACCTTTTCCTGGCGAATACACCGCTCTCGCCAGAGCCTCAACTACACGCGCAGACCGCGGGCCGAACGACATCACGTCGCCGTCGGCCATGTCGATAATCCGACTGTTCTTCCCTGCTTCGGTCAACGCGATTGCTGGTTTTGCGTCGATCAGACCGGCCACGCCATCAGTGGATTCGAGCCCGTGAGTCATCGTCAAGACGACGTCCGGACGTGCTTTGACGAGCGCTTCGTCCGTCATCGGACGCATTCCTTTCCAGCCCATGTCGGATGCCACGTCGATACCGCCCAATGCGTCAATTAAGTCGTCTGCACCGGATTCAGTGCCAAACAAATAGTAGACGCCCGAGTTTCCACGGATATAGAGGAACACCATTCGCAGCTGTTTGGAAGGGTTTTCGGGCACGAAACGGGCGATTTGTTGTTTGACGTCTTCGACTTCATCGGTGATCCGCTTCGAGAGGTCGGCGCCAATTTGTGGAACGCCCAACGCCACCCCCACTTGCTCTGCGAGGCTGGCCGCGCCAGCGAAACTCGGGTCGTTCTTGATGAACACGACGGGGATGCCGACGTCACGCAGTTGTTCGACCACGTCGATCGGACCGATGGTGCCGTCGGTCAGAACGAGTGTTGGCCGCAGTTCGATCACCGACTCGATGTCGATCGAGTGCCCTTCTTTGGTGACAACGGGAAGTTTGTCGGCTCCCGGAAAATCTGCGGTGATATCTCTGCCGACGAGTCGCTTGCCTTGGCCGAGCCCCCACACGGTAGAGGAGATTGATCCGGCCATGTCGAAGGCGACCACCCGTGAGGTGTCCTTCACCGTGACTTTGGTTTCGCCGTTCTTGTCATAGGAGGTCACCGTCACTGGCAGAACCGGTTTGGTCGCTTTCGCGATGGGTTCGATGTGCCGATCGCCAAGTGCTGCAGTGTTTGGCCCCGTGAGGGTTCGAGGGTCGCTTGGGACAGTCATTTCCGACAGTGGCGTAACTGCAGTCGGAGTGGCATCGGGGTTGTTGTTATCAGTGGCCCCCGTACACGCCGAAATCGTCACAACCATGAAGGCTGTGACGATTAGGGCGGCTAACCGTTTCGGTTTGTTCACGTATACACCAGCCTGCGACGAATTAACCACACGGCTGCACCGAGCAGCAGCGCGAGGACCGCAACCGTTCCTCCGGCAATCCAAGCGATGGGCAGCGGGTTTTGCGGCGGCTTGACTTCTTTCGAAATCGAAGCGACTGCCTTCTTCGAAACGGCTGCTTCAGGATCGCAACCATCTGAAACGGTATAGACCAAGGTCGCATCGTCGAAGGATTCGCCTTCTCCATATTGGGTCAGCAGCGCCGCGCCTGGGCCGAGCAGTCGAGTCGGAATGTTCGTGAGCACAACCGTGTTTCCGGAGACTTCCCGTGTGGCTGCGTCCAGTTCCATACTGACGAATGGCGTCTGCGGCGAAGCTTCCTTCTTGCCTTTGCCGGCGATCGCGTCGCCGATATCGCTCGCCGCATAGTCAAGCACGAGCGTGGCGTTGTTGGATCCTTCGAAGACGATCTTCGGGTTGTTGATCGTCATGTCGAGTGCTCCACCGTGACCGTTGAAGTCCACTGCTCCCGTGAACTCGATCTGCCCTTGTTGCGAGTCAACGCTGCCGGAGCCAGCCGACCAGATGAACTCTGGCGTCTTGTATTCGGCGCCATCGTAGGCTTTCCAATCGCCACGGGCGATCGAGCCAGAAACATAGGAACGGAATTGCTCTTTGAGACCCCAGTTCAGGCGGGCGTCGGTGACCTCACACTTGCCGATGATATCTTCATCGATCACGTTGAGCACGGCCCCGAAGTTCTTGGAACCCTGGAATGTCAACGTGTGTTCTCCAGCGTCTAGCCCCGGCAATACTCCGGTCCACGTGGCACGACCTGTGGCATCGGCTTGGACATCCAGTGCCAGCACAGTCGGCTTGGAGTAGACAACAACCTTGATGTCTTTCTCACCTGGCACGAATCCGCTTGCCGAAGCGGTGATGGTTTCGCCTGGCTTCACGTCAGTGGCCGAGAGGTTCAAGCCTTCGGAAGCCGGCGGTGTATCAGGTGGAGTCCAAGCCCGATTCGCGGCGGCGGACCCGGAGGTACTCGACGCGTTGCTCGCTTGAGAGTTTGCACCGACGGTGAAGGTCAGGTCGTCGATCCTCTTGCCCGCGTCGTAGAAACCTTCAAAGACGTCCTTCGCGCCACGGGCGGTGACCGTAGTGCGTGCACCGCTGTACGTCACGGTCCCCTTCGTTGTGCTCTTTCGGGCACTGCCGAGATCGACGCTGACTACGTCGACCCGACCCTTGCCTGCCACTTGAGCAGAGAGAACTGCGCGATTGGCGTCAATCACGCGCACGGCCGGTTGGTTAAGTGTCACGTTCATGACGCCCGAGTGACCGTACACGTTGACCGAACCGTTGTAGGTGGTGGTTCCGATGGCTGACGGTGGCGTTGCCGTTGTGGACTTCTGGGTGAAAACGAAGTTTCCTCCTGAGCGCTTCACACCACCCTTCGTGGTGATTCTCCCATCGGTGACGGAGCTGGAAACATAGTTGACCCACCCTGATGAAATTCCCCACGTGAGGCTGCCTGCCGCGGCTTTCGAGCTAGACGGCTGGCTCGGCTTAGGAGTTGGGTTCTTGAATTCGCCCGTGAAACTCAATGGCGTAAAGGTCTCGTATGCGGCCACATCGACACCGGACCCGGCGTAGGTATAGATCCCGATGTTTAGGTC
>JAAZCT010000310.1 GCA_012513165.1 Actinomycetales bacterium | reverse complement strand
GCACCACCGTGCGCCCCGGCATCCGGGCTCGCTCGATCGGCACCACTTCGCCCACGGGCCGCTTGGTGAGCACCATGCCGCCGGAGTGAATCCCACGATGCCTCGGGGCGCGCATCGCCTCTTCGGCCAACTGGCGCACCGAGTCTGGGATGTCCACTTCTGGCGCCAGCCGCGACCACGAGTCGACTTGTTTGCTCCAGGCGTCTTGCTGCCCCACCGAATACCCCAAAGCTTTCGCCATATCGCGCACCGCTGATCGAGGCCGATAACTGATCACGTTCGCCACTTGAGCGGCGTTGCGCCGTCCGTGCATTTCATACACCCATTGGATGATTTCTTCGCGCCGCTCGGAATCGAAATCGACGTCGATGTCGGGTTCCTCATCGCGCGAGGCAGACAAGAACCGTTCGAACGGCAGCCGATAGAAGATCGAGTCCACTGCGGTGATCCCCAGCGCATAACAGACCGCCGAGTTCGCGGCAGAGCCTCGGCCTTGGCACAGGATCTGCCGCCGTCGCGCTTCGGCCACGATGTCGTGGACGATCAGAAAATAGCCCGCGAAGTCTTTCGACTCGATCACAGCCAACTCGCGTTGCAGGCGCTCTTCGGCCTCGCTGCGATTGTGCGCATACAAACGATCGGCACCGCGCCGCACGAGTTCGCGTAGCCACGTCATGGGCGTGTGTCCGGCGGGCACCTCTTGATCGGGAAGTTCGGGTTTGGCTTGGCGCAGGTCGAACGCGATCTGTTCCGCGAACTCGACGCTGCGAGCCACCGCCCCCGGATACCGGCGAAAGAGTTGCGCCATTTCGGCGCCCGAACGCAAGAACGGAACCGGCGTGAGCCAGCCTTCCATCTCGGCCAGACTACGCCGGGCTCGCACCGCAGCGAACGCGTGCGCCAACCGCGCATCGCGAGGCCGCGCCGCATGGACATTCCCAGTAGCCACGGTGGGCAGGCGCAACTCTTGAGCCAACCCGGCCAACGCATCGTTACGGCGACTATCGTGCGGGTGGCCTTGATCCGTGAGTTCGACCGCCACGTTCTCGCGACCGAACAACTCGGTCAGTTGGCTGATCGCGCCAGCGTCTCGGGCACCCTTGCGGCAACCGGTGAGCACCAGCCAGTGCCCGCGCCCCAGATCGACCAGTTCGTCGAGGTCATAGACGGGCTGACCTTTTTGGCTGCCACGCAGATTCGCTTCGGTGATCGCGGTGCAGAGCCGGTGGTACCCCTCCACGTCTCTAGCCAAAACCAATAAGTGCTGCCCCGACGGATCTGGATCGCTGCCTGCCAGCGGGTCGAGGCCGAGCCGCAGTTCGGAACCGTGAATCGTGCGCAAGCCGTGCTCGCTCGCGGCTTCAGCAAACCGCGGGGTGCCTCCGAAACCGTCGTGATCCGTCAACGCGAGGGCGGCCAGCCCTAAACGCACGGCCTCTTCTACGAGGGCTTCCGGGCTGCTCGCGCCGTCGAGGAAGCTGAAGTTGCTGTGGGCGTGCAGTTCCGCGTAGGGAACCGTCACCTCGGGCGCAGGCACGGGCGGTGGCAGGTAGGGATCGCGCCCGCGCGAGAAACCCGGTCCGTCTCCGCCGTCTGGCACGACTCCGGTGCCAGAAAGTCGCGCTTCTAGTTCGCGCCAAGAAATTGGCGGGTTGTGATAGCCCATCGTTAGCTCCCCACAGCCCGGCGAGTCACAGCCCGCTTAGTCATAACTCGCCTCGACGAACCAGTGT
>JAAZCT010000309.1 GCA_012513165.1 Actinomycetales bacterium | reverse complement strand
TTTCCCGTCAGACAGATCGCGGATCCGTTTCAAGATCGCATACCCGGACGAGGATTCATCCTCGGCGAGGATCCCCAACACGAGCGGGGTCGCTGAGGCTGCAACGAGGTCTTTGTCGATTCGCATGGTGCGCTCCTTCGATACCTAGAACTGCAAGGTAACAATACCTCGCGCTGCTAGGTATTCAAGGCGCGTCCATCCATCAGTCCCAGTTGCACCGGGATTCCGGGCTGAAATACTGGAACGTAACACCGCGAAAGGGATTCACTCATGTCATTCCAGGCCTACCTCGACACCATCGAAAAGAAGACCGGCCTCACGCCCCGCGCCCTGGTCGAGATCGCCCAAACGAAGGGCTTCGCGGGTCCTGACGTCAAAGGTGGCGACGTGATCACGTGGTTGAAAGAGGACTACGATCTAGGTCGCGGGCATGCGATGGCGCTCGTCCATGTGATCAAGAACGGTCCGAAGATCGACCCGAAGCATGTGGGAACCACGGGCACTCACCGCGATGAATCCGACACGCTCTGGCTCGACGGCATCGCCTCTAAGCCCTGAGCTTCCCGACTTAGACTCCCCGCCAAATCTTCTGCGACCCAGTTTCGAGAAGCCGAATCAGGTGGCCCGCCACGTTGTTGTGCCCGGCGTTTTCGGGATCCCGCGACGACGAATGCGTCTGCTTCGTCATCCGTATCGCGTCACAGAAGGTCCAACTTCTAAGGCCGCGCTTTAGTCCTTACTGCCTTTGGTGTCCGCGGAGAATTCGGTCATCATCCAGCCCCGTCCGTAAACGTGGAGCAGGAAGGTGCCTTGCGCACTCATGGCCTTCAACTCCGTCGGTGTAGTTTCTCCCGCGTAAAACAACTCACCTTTGCTCGCTTGAATAGTTCCCGTCACTTGAATTCCACCATCATGCGGCTTGGCGATGAACTCATTCAGAGACCACTGATTGTTCTGGAGATAGCCGCCTTCTTCATAAATTTCAAAAATTGCGTCAAGAAGAACGTTGCAGCCCTCACAATCAGGGTGGCTTATGGACTCCAATAGCTCGTAATCCCCAGTCGCGAACGCGTAATTCTGAACATCGATCCAGTAGGAAATGAACTGTGCAGCCGACTCAGCCGTCGGCTCGACTTTGCCCTTAGGCTTGGCGGGCAGGGTGGCCGTCGGCGTCGGGGACGCGCTCGGCGCGGCGTCCGCGTCAGGCCCGTTCGAACCAGACCCGCAACTAGCGAGGCTAAAGCCCAACACGAAACTGCACATAACAGCCAAAATCTTCATGGCAACCCCAACTCCTATCGCGCCACCAGATACGGGCGAGCTTCGCGAGTCGCGAGGGTCGTGGCGGGGCCCGTCCCGGTGAGGGTCTCGTCGAGGTCTTGCCAAGAACCACCAGCGACCCGGTATTGGATCGCCCACGTGGTGTCGACCGTGAGGCGTAAACCTTCGGCCGGTTTGCGATACATGTGCTTCACATCGCTTTTCGCGTTCGGCTTCCCGGGACTACGTGTGGTTTGAGTGGTCCCGTCACCGTGGTGCCACACGAACGCCGCGGGTACCGCACGCACCGTCACATCCTGACCCAAGAGAGTCACCGTGCGCTCGAAGGTGGCAGCCTCGGCGAATAAGACCGTGTCGATATTGATCAACACCTCCGACTGAGGGCGAGTCTGCACCCGCAACCCCGGAATACCGATCGACCGCGTCGCGATCCGCACCTGCTCGCGCAACTCCCCCGCCACCGAGTCCCGAAAGACGATCACTTCGCAATCCGTCAACC
>JAAZCT010000308.1 GCA_012513165.1 Actinomycetales bacterium | reverse complement strand
GTTCCGGATCGATGCCGCCAATGCGCTAATCGCGAACGTGCCCGAGATTCGCGACCCCATCGCGTTGCGGTCCCTCGCCCTATCGCGGCTTGGTAAAGACGTCGTTGACCTGATCGACGCTTCGGTGAGCTACGGCGCCAACGAGGTACTGCGCGACGTCAACTGGAAACTCGCGCCCGGAGAACGCACTGGGATCCTCGGAATCAACGGAGCCGGCAAGTCCACCCTGCTCAACCTGATCACCCGCGATGTTGAACCGACGTCGGGGCGCGTGAAGTACGGCAAGACCGTTCAAGTCGCCACGCTCACACAAGGCACAGACCGGTTGGCAAAGCACCTCGACCAGCCGGTGCACAAACTGATCGCCGAACTGCGCACCGAGTTCACCTTCGGGGACGGATCCAAATCGCAGTCCATGACTCCTGCGCAACTCTTGGAACAGTTGGGTTTCGAAAGCGCTCAGCTTTCCACCCCGATCCGAGACCTCTCCGGCGGCCAGAAGCGGCGACTGCAGTTGTTGCTGGTTCTGCTCGAACAACCCAATGTGTTGATCCTTGACGAGCCCACCAACGACCTCGACACCGATATGCTCACGGCGCTAGAAGATTTGCTGGACTCGTGGGCCGGGACGCTCATCGTGGTCTCACACGATCGCTATTTCCTAGAGCGTGTTACCGACCAGCAGTACGCGGTGCTGGACAAGGCGATGCGACACCTGCCTGGCGGCGTGGACGAGTATTTGGCGCTGCGTGCTCAGCAGGGGTCACAAGCCACGTCCGTCGCACCGGAGAAAGCCAAGCCTGCGCCGACCGGCCTCACGGGCGCCAAACTGCATGCGGCTCGCAAAGAGTACGCCTCAGTGGAACGCAAACTCACCCGACTTCGCGGCGAGGTGACCGCCACCGAGTCGGCGTTGACAACGCACGATCCGAGCGACTACGTCGGCTTAGGCGAACTCAGCGCGAAGATCACCGAGTTGCACACGTCCATCGACGAACTCGAATTCCGGTGGCTCGAACTTTCTGAACTGCTCGGCTAGTTCACGCGCCGAGTCACAAGAACCGAACACCGTGAACCGGGCCGAACGCTTGGATCACGTCTGAACCGACGCCCGAGGCTGATAGCAGCGTCGCGAGCTCTTCGGAGTGCGCCGGATCGCGGGCCAAGAATAAGACCGTCGGGCCCGAACCGGACAGCAGTGTCGCCACGGCACCGAGGCTCATGCCCATGTCCATCACATCGAGCAGGTCTGGGCGGAGGGACAGCGCGGCTGGCGTGAGGTCGTTAGACAGGGCTGCACCCAACTCCTTGACGTCTCCGGAGCGCAGTGCCGCTAACAACTCTGGCGCGACGACAGGCTCTGTGACCCCCACTGGGTTGAGCCGATCGAACTCGCGGTAGACCGCGGCCGTGGACAGCCCCTCGTGGGAGGTCACCGCCACCCAATGGAACGTGCCCCGGCTCAAGATTTGGTTGACTTGCTCGCCACGGCCCGAACCCAACGCGTTGCCGCCGTGCAAAAGGAACGGGACGTCACTGCCTAGCTCGGCTGCCAGCGGCTCGAGCGCCTCACGAGTGATCCCCAATCCCCACGCCTCGTTGCAGGCCACCAGCGTGGCAGCAGCGTCCGCAGAGCCGCCGGCCATGCCTCCGGCTACGGGGATCTCTTTGCGAATGACGATGTCGGCACCAAGATCCGGGCGACCGACGTGTTCGCGCAGCAGCACAGCGGCCTTGATCGCGATGTTGTCTCGTCCGACCGGAACGCTTCCGTCGTCGACCGGTTGCCCGTCGCGATTGACGACCACCGTGAGCTCAGCGTCATCACGAACGCTCACTCGAACTTCGTCGCACAAGTCGACCGCCTGATACACGGTTGCGAGTGGATGGAATCCGTCTTCGCGAGATGCACCCACACCCAAGCACAAGTTGATCTTGGCAGGAACGCGCACATGGATACGAGGAGTCACAGGCCTAACCTACCTGCTGGCATCTGGCCAGAAGCAATAGTCAAAAATTACGTGGTTCGTCGGGGTGCGACACCGAGATGGGTCGCGAGACGCGCGAAGTCTGCGACGGTGAGTTGCTCACCGCGCTCCTTCGGGTCGATGCCGGCTGCCACGAGTGCGACCTCGGCTTCTGCTCCGCTCCCCGCCACGGACGACAATGCGGCGCGGAGGGTCTTGCGGCGTTGTGCGAAGGCCGCGTCTACCAGCGCGAAGGTTGCGGCTCGGTCTGCTCCGGTCGGCGGCTCATGACGCGTCAGCCGCACCAACGCCGAATCGACGTTAGGCGACGGCCAAAACACGTTACGGCCGACGGTTCCGGCCAGTTCCACGTCGGCATACCAGCGGGCCTTGACGCTCGGAACACCATAGGTTCGCCCGCCGGGACCGGCAGCCAAACGATGCGCCACTTCGGCTTGAACCATCACCAGCACGGTGCGGATCGAATCGAAGGTGGCTAAGAAATGCAGCAGCACGGGGACCGAGATGTTGTACGGCAGGTTCGCCACCAGAGCGGTGGGAGCCGGGCCTGGAAGGTCTGTGATCTTCATGGCGTCGGCATGGAGCAGGTCAAAGTTCGCAGCCACCTCGGGCGCATACTCGCTGATCGTGCTGGCCAGGAGGTCTGCGAGCGTGTCGTCTATCTCAACGGCCGTCACGTGCTGGGCAACCTCGAGCAGACCCAGTGTCAACGATCCCAGGCCCGGCCCGATCTCGACGACCACGTCCTCAGGCGTCAGGTTCGCGGCGCGCACGATTCGCCTGACGGTGTTGGCGTCGGTCACGAAGTTCTGGCCCCGCTGCTTCGTGGGCCGAATTCCTGCCGTCTCTACGAGACGTCGGACATCGTTGAGCGCGAGCAGGCGCAGTGCCGACTCGCCAGACTCGCTCAGCGAAGCCCCAACTTTCGGGTGCATGAGGGCCACTGACCCCAACCGGCGCGAGCCTGCAAAATCTTGCCGCGCTTGATTTGTTCTTCGCGGCTGTGTTGATGCGGGAGGCCTGAGCCGCCCACGGAACGCCACGTGCTTGCAGAGAACTGAACACCGCCGTAATAGCCATTGCCGGTGTTGGTCGCCCAGTTGCCGCCCGATTCGCACTTGGCCAAGCGATCCCATACGGAGTCGTCTGGACGTTTCTTGGTGCCGCGCTTTTCAACCTGCGCGATAGGGGGACGGATCGACGAACGCGAAACAACGACGCGTTCGCGGACTTTTCCATCGGCCAAGATCAGTTTCACCTTGGCTTTGTCCGCGCCAGCTTCGCCAGCTTTCACGACAGTCGTTTCGCCCGCGAACATCGAACTGTCGTCCGATACGTTCACAGGGAACTTCACATCGAGGGTTTCCGTTCGGGTCTCGTGCACAATACGAGTCAACTTCAGCGACTGGCCGGGCTTCACATACGAACCTAAGCCTGGTTTCGCTTCATCGAGATCTTTGAGCCGCAATCCAAGTTCATCGAACACGTCAGCGACGGTCGGCTCCGCGGTGACCACGGTGTGCTTCTTGCCGTCAGCCTGAACCGTTACCTTCTTCGGGTTCGACACGATCAGGCTCATTCCGCGATTCGTCACGGCGGCGGTTCGAGGGGCCGAGAGGTGCGCGCCTTCTTTAGGCGTCACCTTGAGTTGCTCGAGCGTTTCACCGACAGTCGTGGTGTAGACCGTGTTCTGAGAGACCTCGCCATCCACCACGAGGGTGACTGGCTTGGCCGAGCGAACTTCGATCAAGGTATCGGGCGTCAACGCTTGGGCGACAGGAACCGAGATGCGATCCTCGTCTGCGAGCTTCACGTCGTGATCGTCGAGCAATTCTCCCACCGTCTCTGCGGTGGTGCGGACGTCCAACACGGCGCCGTCAACATCAAGCGTGACGCGCTGGTCATAGTTCGCCAAAGAGACGACTCCGCCGAGAACAAGCGCAAGAGCGCTCGTCATTCCGGCCATCTTCACTGCGTTAGTCGCGGTGACTTCTGGTAACACACGGGGCACAAACAACCTCGGTGTCGGGAATACAACTTTTCTACTGTGACCACAACGGTGGGGTCAAGTCAACTATTTGGGACGTTAATGGTTCGAAAACCACCCGCCGCCGAACGCGGCCGACGTGTTCGAATCAACCGCCTCACACAACTCGTTGACGTCCATATTTCGCACCTCGGCCATGAACCGGATCGTGTGCGGAATCAGATACGAGGCGTTGCGTCTGCCCCGGTACGGTTCGGGCGTCAAGAACGGCGCATCGGTTTCCACCAGAATTCGGTCGAGAGGAGCGACCAACAACGCATCGCGCAGGTTCTGGGCGTTCTTGAACGTGACCGTGCCCGCGAAAGACAAAAAAGCCCCGCGATCTAGGCATTTTTTAGCGAAATAATCATCGCCGCTGAAGCAGTGCATCACGATCCGGTCCGGCGTCTGCGCAGCATCGAGCACCGCGAGTATGTCGTCGTGCGAATCGCGGTCGTGGATGACCAGAGTCTTGTCTAGGCGACGGGCGATATCGATGTGCCTGCGGAAGGAATGGTGTTGGGCTGGGCGGCCCGATTCGCCGGTGCGAAAGTAGTCCAGTCCGGTCTCCCCGATCGCCCGCACTACCGAGCTCGTAGCAAGTGCTTCTATCTGATCCACGGCGTGATCAAGGTCATGCTCTAGTCGAGCCGCATCGTTGGGGTGAATCGCGACGGCAGCCATCACCCTGTCGAACTGCTCAGCCACCGCAACCGCGTTCGCGGAACTGGCTAAGTCAAAACCAACATCGACGATACGGGTGACGCCCACAGCAGCCGCCTGATCGAGCGCGACGCGAATGGCGTCCAGTTCGATGCCTTTGGTCCCGTAACCGAGATGGCAGTGGTTGTCCGCCACCTGAACCTCGAGCGGTTCGGGCGCGGGAGGTTGTTCTTTGCGATCGGCAGCCACGGGGCTACTTCTGGTTGTCGAGTTCGAGGCGCGGGAACAGCGAGGGCGTCTTGGTGATGGTGGCTCCCACGGGGATTTGGCCCCACGCGGCGACTGCATCTATCCGCTGTTCGTCGATTGCGCCGAGCGCGTCGATAACGCCCAAGGAGTCCCACAAGATGGTCGTAGCCTTCGGCATTACCGGATGCAGGGTGACCGCCAAGACTCTGATGCCTTCAGCCACCGTGTTGAGGATGGTTCCGAGACGTTCGCGCTGCGACTCGTCTTTCGCCACCGCCCACGGCTCTTGCTCCGTGATGTAACCGTTGAGCGCGTCCACGATTCGCCACAGCGCCGCCACCGCGTCTTGAGGCGCGAGAGCGTCCATGGCTTGATCTGCGTCGGCCACAGCTTCGCGCACGAGATCGACTATCCCGGTCTCGGCAGCGGTGTGCTCGCCGGCAGCCGGCAACGCTCCATCGAAGTACTTGCCCACCATCGCGGCTAGCCGCGAGGCAAGGTTGCCAAAGCCATTCGCGAGTTCTGCTTGATAACGCGCGGCGATGTCTTCCCAGGAGATCGAACCGTCTTGTCCGAACGTCAGCGCTCGCGAGAAGTAGTAGCGGTAGGCGTCCGAACCGAACACCTCCACCAGGTCCGTGGGGTGAATCCCGTTGGCCTTCGACTTGCTCATCTTCTCGCCGCCCACCAGCAGCCAACCGTGCGCGAACACGCGATGCGGCACGGGCAGACCAGCAGCCATCAACATGGCAGGCCAAATCACGGCATGGAAACGGACGATGTCTTTACCCACCACGTGCACGCTCGCGGGCCACAGTTCATTGAATCGATCTTCGTCTACGCCATAGCCAGCAGCGGTCACATAGTTGAGC
>JAAZCT010000036.1 GCA_012513165.1 Actinomycetales bacterium | reverse complement strand
GCATAAATCCGATGAGTGCAGCGCCGAAGTGGTTGGTGGGAGACCGCCTGTCCACGATTCTGCACATCGGCGACGGGCCGCTCGCTTACAGCTTGAGCGAGCAGGGCCACGATGTGACGATCGTGGGCGACGACGTGACGCAGGTGCGCAACGAAGAAGTCGCGTACGTGAAGGCTCATCCGGAGTCACTGCCGTTCACGTCGAACAGTTTCGAGGCCGTGATTGCGCCCCATTTGGATGCCTCTCCGAGTGTCTTGGCGCAGTACGCGCGTGTGCTCGTCCCCCATGGATACCTTTCGGCGATGAGCCGCCGTTATGACGATGCGTTGCCGTGGGTGCGCAAACTGCGCGCCATCACGGGCGACACGAGCACGGCCGAACCTCCCGCAAAGGTGTTCCTGGCTTCGGGACTGTTTGCGGATGTCGAAACTCAAGAGTTCAACGAGTGGCAGAATCTGGATCTGCCCACGTTGATGCAGTTTGCCGAGCAGACTCGTGCGCCCGAGGTGCCGATCGATCGGCTGGCCAGCGTGCACCAGTTGTGGCAGGAATACTCCCAAGCATCTGGTTCGTTGCGACTGCGCCACGAGACCACGTGCGCTCGGGCCCGAGTGATCAAATCAGCGCTCGCTAGCGAACCTGATCCGCCGGACGCGATTCTGTTGTCCCTGGAATAGTCTTCCGACCAATTTTCGGCGCCCCAGTCCTTGCCGTTACGGCATAGACTGCAGTACGTGAAGTTCTATGACGGCAATACGCCCAGCCATGATCTGACCTACAACGACGTCTTCCTCGTCCCGCAGTCTTCTGAGGTGAGTTCGCGGTTCGATGTCGACCTGTCTACTCATGATGGCACTGGCACGACAATCCCGATTGTGGTCTCGAATATGACGGCGATCTCTGGACGCCGCATGGCTGAGACGGTGG
Source organism: Actinomycetales bacterium (assembly GCA_012513165.1). GTDB lineage: Bacteria > Actinomycetota > Actinomycetes > Propionibacteriales > Nocardioidaceae > Aeromicrobium. Next base: position 13,536 of record JAAZCT010000036.1, on the reverse strand, counting down.
CTCGTCGTGGCGGCATCACGATCATTCCGCAAGACATCCCTGCTGACGTGGTCGCGGCGACGGTTGCCCGCGTCAAGGCCGCTCATACGATTTTCGATACGCCCGTGACGGTCAGCCCGCACACCACGGTGGGTGAAGCGCTGAGTCTGTTGCCCAAGCGCGCCCACGGGGCAGCGGTGGTGATCGATGAGGACCGCTCGGTCTTGGGCACCTTCGATGCGAAGTCGGCGATCGAGATTGATCGCTTCGCACAGGTGCACGAAGTGGCACATCTTGAGCCGCTGGTGTTGCCGCCTGGTTTGACTGGCGAAGAGTACTTTTCTCGTCTCGAGGCGGCTCACGAAACGTTCGCTGCCATCGGCGAGGAGGGGAAACTGCTCGGCGCGATCACCGCAAAGGGTGCGGTTCGGTCCACGATCTATCAGCCGGCGCTGGATCCGGAGGGTCGCCTCGTGATCGGTGCTGCGGTTGGTATCAACGGTGACGTGCGCGCGAAAGCCGAGTCACTTTTGGCGCTCGGTATCGACGTGATCGTGGTGGACACTGCTCACGGCCACCAGTCCCGCATGGTCCAAGCCTTGAAGGTTGTGACCGAGGTGCGCGACGCGCATCAGGCTGCGACGGGTCGCCGGATTCCGATCGCGGCGGGCAACATCGTGACGGCTCAGGGCACCCGCGAGTTAATCGAACTCGGTGCCGACATCGTGAAGGTCGGTGTGGGTCCGGGCGCTATGTGCACCACGCGCATGATGACGGGCGTGGGCCGGCCGCAGTTTTCAGCGGTGCTCGATTGCGCTCAAGCGGCTGCCGAACTCGGCGGTCACATATGGGCCGACGGCGGCGTGCGTCACCCGCGCGACGTGGCTCTCGCGCTGGCCGCTGGCGCTGGTTCGGTGATGATCGGCTCGTGGTTCGCCGGCACGCTCGAGAGTCCCGGAGACGTGATGACGGACGCGGATGGGCGTCAGTTCAAGAACTCGTTCGGCATGGCGTCTTCTCGCGCTGTCACGAACCGCACCCGAGACAACGCCGGTTTCGAGCGCGCTCGCATGGCTTTGTTCGAGGAAGGTATCTCGAGTTCGCGCATGTATCTGGATCCTGATCGCCCTGGCGTGGAAGATCAGTTGGATCAGATCACGGCGGGCATGCGGTCGAGTTTCACCTACGCCGGCGCTCGCAGTTTGCCGGAGTTCGCCGAGCGAGCCACGGTGGGCATCCAGTCGCTGGCCGGCTACGAGGAAGGTCGCCCGCTGCACTCCAGTTGGTGATCAAACCTCGGCTGAAAACCGGCAGTTAGGCGAGTGCGGCGCTGCCCGCGAGGATGATGTCCACCCCGCGCGCGAAGGTGTCGTCGAGGGTTGGGTCTGCTGTGATGACTCCTGCAGCGACGGCTTGGCGTTGAGTTTGGGTGGCTTGGGTGTGCCCCAGCACGTAGAGCAGCAGCGCTTGGGCGCCTTCGTCACTGCCGACGCTCTGCGCGAGTGCAGCAGGCAGGTCAGTCACGCCGAGGCCAAACGCCCGCGCTGTGGCCACCACTTCAGCACCGTCACGAACGCTCAGCATCGCTTCGCGCAGCGCCAAACAACTTGCGCGCGGATTGTCCGTGATCTGAACCGGGGCGATGATGCGATCTGCCATCAGTGCGAGGAGGCTCTGCTTGTTCGCCACGTGGTGATAGAGCGCTGACGGTTGCACCTGGAGCTCTCCCGCGATCCGACGCATCGAACAAAACTCGAGGCCAAAAGAGTTGAGCACTTGCAGTGCGCCGTCGATCACATCGTCAAGGCTATGGGCCATGCGGCCACCCTACCGTGGTAGCCTGAACGCCGTTCAGGTGAACAGTGTTCAGGAGAGAATATGACCGACGTAAAGTCCCGCAAATCCACCACGACCGATATCGCGCTCATCGCGGCCTTCGCGGCACTCAACGTCGTTGGCGCCTTGTTCGCCACAATTGAGGGCGTTCCCTTCACGCTCCAGACGCTCACCGTCTTGCTCACGGGTGCAATTCTCGGCGCCCGTAACGGCGCGCTTGCCCTCACCCTCTACGTCGCTCTCGGCGCGGTCGGTTTGCCCGTTTTTGCCAATGCTAAATCCGGCTTCGGCATCATCCTCGGCCCCACCGGCGGATACCTCTTGTCCTTTATCGTCGCCGCGGCACTGACTGGCTTCATCGTGGAACGTTTCATCGGAAAGCGCGCCACCACAAACGTCGCGCTGGTGTTCGCTGCTGGCCTCGCCGCGATCCTTTTCGTCATCACGCCGCTCGGCATCGTGGGCCTGATGCTCAACGGTGGCATGACCTTCGATGCAGCTTGGAAAATCGCGATCGTCTTCGTCCCCGGTGACATCATCAAAGCCATCGCGATGGCTTTCGTCGCCACGGCCGTGCACCGCGCGTTCCCGGATCTGCTCGTCGCGCGTGGCAAGTGATAGAACGTTGATGTGATCGAGTTCGACCAAGCCGCTGTTAGCAAAAGGCTGCAGCCGGCAACCCTGACCTTGACTGAGCGCCATATCGGCGTGATCGGTCTGAACGGTTCAGGCAAGTCGACTCTGGCGCGCTTGATCAACGGCTTGGTCGAACCCACGTCCGGTCGGGTTTTGGTGGACGGACTCGACACCACAAAGGACGGCCCGAAGGTGCGGCGCAAGGTCGGGTTCCTGTTCACCGATCCGAGCGCGCAACTCGTGATGCCCACCGTGATCGAAGACATCACTCTTTCCTTGCGCAACCATCACAAGAACAAACACGAACGCCGCGAAGCAGCGCTAGCGACGCTAGAACGTTTCGGCCAGACCGATCTTGCCGAACGCAGCGTGCATCAACTTTCAGGCGGGCAGCGCCAACTCGTGGCCCTCGCGTCGGTGCTGGCCATCGAGCCAGACGTCCTCATCGCCGACGAGCCCACTACCCTGCTTGACCTTCGCAACGCACGCCTCGTGGGCGACCTGTTGTTGTCACTAGAACAGCAGCTCGTTCTGGTGACCCATGATCTGGATCTTGCGGCGCGCTGCGAGCGAGTGCTCGTGGTGCACGAGGGCGCGATCCAGTTCGACGGCGATCCCTTCGAAGCCGTGCGCTTTTACCGAGCAAACGTATGAGCCAACTCAGCCTGCTGGGCCTGTATTACGAGAAAGACACGATGCTGCACCGCCTGCGGCCGGGTGTGAAACTCGTGCTGCTGTTTGCTCTGAGTTTGTCTGTGGTGATCGTTCGCGAAGCCTGGTTCAGTGTTCTCGCGCTGGTAGTAGTTTTGCTCGGTGTCGGTTTGGCGCGCATGTCCTGGTCAGATTTGTGGCGCAGCATTCGCTTCGTGGTGCTGATGCTCACGGTGCTCGCGATGTATCACGCATGGCAGAACGGTATCTCGCACGCAGTAGCAGTCGTGGTGGGATTGTTGGCGCTGATCGTGGCCGCCTCACTACTCACGGCTACGACGGCAGCAGCCGACCTGATCGACACAATCACTCGCACCTTACAACCGTTCCGGCGCATTGGGGTGAATCCCGAAGCGGTGGGTTTGGCGTTCTCTCTGGTGTTGCGTTTCATTCCCGATGTGGCCGAGCGCGCGTTTGAGACGCGAGAGGCGGCGCGGGCACGCGGGCTGGATCGCAGCATTCGGGCCTATATGACCCCGTTAACGATCCGAGTGGTGGCTCGCGCCCAGACGATGGGCGAGGCCTTGCAGGCTCGCGGGATCGGTGAGGACGAGAACTAATTCACATCCCAGTTCGAGCAGGTTCAGGCGGAGCGAGCGCAGTCGAGGCGATCGAATGCGTCGAGCACTTCCGTCACGGTCGGCTCGGGGCGCTCTTCGACAACCACAGGCGCTTCTTGGGCGCGTTCGCGTTCTTGGCGCAGGTGGCGTTTGATGGTCGAGGCCGAGCAGCCCAGACGGTCAGCCAACTGCTTGTTCGTATCTTCGGGGTAGGCGCGACGAGCCGCGACGACCGCGTCGTGATCGACCGGGCCGCCGCCAACTCGTGCAGTGCCGTAGGGGCTTTGATCGAGTTCCACTTCGATTCCCAGATCGCGGCGCATCCGTCGGCGATCGGTTTCGCTGGTGCACGCGAGGAACCCTGCAACGTCCACTTCAACAACCGCACGGTGCAGGCATTCAGCGAACACTTCGCAGCCGGCGCAACGGCGGTGGGCAGCGGCTTTCTTGGCTTGGTAGGCCCGCCACTCTTCGGCGGTGACGTCTCGGCGCGAAGGCGGCGAATACAGCACTTCGTCCTGATACATTTCTGGCGCAAGGGCGCATGGTGGAAGCGTAGTTTTCATGAGCTTCTCATCCTCCTCGGATACCACTACTTCCAGACTAGAGGTACATGCCCGAACTCGAACCGTCAGTACCCGAAATAGCAGTGTCTGATTCGCCACTTTCGTCACTTGCACCACCGAGCGGGAGCGCGAGACGCATGTTCCGCAACTGGCCTTGGGCCTGCAACTGTTGGGCGTGGAGTGAGGCTTGGATCCCGTGGAACAGCCCTTCGAGCCAGCCCACGAGTTGCGCTTGGGCCACCCGCAGTTCCGCTTCGCTGGGAGCGTCGTCGTCGAACGAACGGTTGAGCCGGTCGAGTTCTTCGACCAGTTCGGGCGCGAGCCCATCTTTCAACTCGGCGAGTGACGCCTCGAACACTTCGCGCAAACGCACCCGGCTTGCCACGTCTAATGGCGCGGCCTTCACTTCGTCGAGCAGTTGGCGAATCATTCCGCCGATGCGCATCACCTTGGCGGGCTGCTCCACTAGGTCGAGTAGTTCCGTCGCAGGCTTCGCCGGCACGTGCTCGACCGGGTTCCCGTCGGTGTCAATGATCTGATCGCCTGCACTCATGAGTCCCAGCCTAGTTCGTTGCCGAAGCCGTTTCACGCACTCTCAATGGTGCGCCTCAAGCCTCAACCAGCGCGTGGTCGATCAGCAACACTACTTTGCCGATGTGAGCCGAAGCCGCGACGTGCTCGAGCGCCTCGGTGGCTTGGTCCATTCCGAAGGTGGTGTCGATGACGGGCGCTAGCTGGCCCGAAGCGAACAGCGGCAACACCTGCTCGGCCAGTTCGGCCACGATCGCCGACTTCTCAACCACCGGCCTGAACCGCAAGGACGTTGCCGTGACGCTGGCGCGCTTGTTGAGCAGCGCCGCGAGGTTCAGTTCTCCCTTCACTCCGCCTTGTAAACCGATCACCACAAGGTGCCCGCCAGTCTTCAACGCCGTCACATTGCGGCTCAAATACTTCGCGCCCATGATGTCGAGAATCACGTCTGCCCCGCCGGCCGCTTTCACGTGCTCCACAAAATCTTCATCGCGATAGTTGATCACCAAATCGGCACCCAACTCGCGGCTCGCTTCGGCTTTGCGTTCCGAACCCACGGTGGTGATCACTCGTGCGCCGCGCGCCTTCGCCACGACGGTCGCCATCGTGCCGATACCGCTGCCGCCACCGTGCACCAGCAGCGTCTGGCCCGGCTGCAAACCGGCCGTCATGAACACGTTCGACCACACGGTCGCCAACGTCTCCATGATTCCGGCGGCCGCCACGAGACTCACACCCTGCGGCACATGCGCCACTTGACCGGCCGGCACCACCACAAACTCGGCGTACCCGCCGCCGCTCAGCAGCGCCATGACGCGTTCGCCGGGCTGCCACTCGGTGACACCAGGCCCGCACGCTTCGATCACGCCCGAAACTTCCAGGCCAATCACCTCGGAAATCCCGGGCGGCGGCGGATAGTGCCCGGCCGTTTGCAGCAGGTCGGCGCGGTTCACGCCGGCCGCAGCCACTCGAATCAGCACCTCCCCGTCGGCGGGTATCGGCTGATCCGTTTCTTGGATCGAGAGGACGTCGGGGTCACCGGGTTCGAGAGCAATCACTGCGCGCATGACGCAACGCTATCGAAAATCAGGAACACGAGAAAAGCGGCGCAACCGATTCCGCCAAAGATGACGACTCACAACGTGGCTATATTTTCTTTCCCGGGTTGAGGATCCCTTGCGGATCGAGCGCGTGTTTGATGCGGCGTTGCAGTTCGCGCACCGTTTCGCCGAGTTGAGCGTCCAGTGCGGGGGGTTTCTCCAAGCCCACGCCGTGTTCGCCGGTGACTGTTCCTTCGAGCTCGGTAGCCAGTTCGAGCAGTTCTGTTTGCGCGAGTTCGGCGGCGCGCACTTGAGCGTCATCCTGCGGGGCGTACATCACCACCGGATGCAGGTTGCCGTCACCGGCGTGGCCACCGGTGGCGATCAGCGCGCCATGCTTCTGGGCGATGAGCGGAATCCGCTCGCACAGTTCACGCAAACGCGTCCGCGGAACACACACGTCGCCGTTGTAACTGCCCCCGCGAAGCGAACGTGTTGCCGGTTGGAAAGCACGCCGTGCCGCCATCAGTGCGGCGGTCTCTTCGCTCGAGTTCGCCTGCTGAATGTCGAGGGCGCCGGACGTCGCCATTGCTGCCTTGAACGAAGCGAGCGTGCCCTCGTCATCCCCACGTTCGTCGGGGGCAGCAAACAACCAAGCCTCGGCCTGTTCAGGGAAATCAGTGAACCCGTAGGTGCGTAGAGCAGCCAGAACTCCCGCGTCGAGCAGTTCGAGAGAACTCGGCCGCGTGGCGCCTCCGACGATCGCGTCAGCTGCTTCGAGCGCGTCTGCGACAGACGCGAAAACACCAGTGACGGCACGACCCGGGCCCGGCTCGGGCAAGAGCGACACGGTGATTTGGGTGACGATGCCGAGCGTGCCTTCCGAGCCAACAATGAGCGACGTGAGGTCGTATCCGGCCACGGATTTGATAGTGCGCGGGCGAGTAGAAATCTCGGCGCCGTCCGCGAGCACCACCTCTAGCGAGCGCACCCAGTCGCGGGTGACTCCATACTTCACAGCCCGCACGCCGCCGGCGTTTGTTGCGATTGTGCCGCCGATGCTCGCGACTTTCACCGACGCCGGGTCGCGCGGATAGAACAGGCCAGCACGCAGCACGGCATCTTGAAGGTCGGCAACGATCACGCCCGGCTCCACGACTGCCACCTGCTCGACGTCGTCGATCAACAGGATCTTGTTGAGCTGACTCAGGTCGAACAGAAGGGCGCCGTCGACCGCTGAACCAGCACCGGCCAGACCTGACAGTGAGCCCTGTGGCACCACCTGAACAGCGTGCGCGGCGGCGATCCGCATGGCGGGTGCCACTTGGTCGGTCTTCGTGAACCGCAGCAACGCAAGCGGCGAGTCGGATGCCTTCACGCCAGACACGTCGGTGATTCGATCGGCGAGGAGTGCCGGATCGGTGATCACCACCTTGGCAGGTAACGCGGCACGCAACTCATCGAGAACCTGGTTCGTGGTCATGGGAGTGGCCCCTCGTACTGGAGGATGTAAAGCCCCGCGTTGTAGTCGGTGATGTAGACGCGCAACTCTTCATCAACGAAGACATCAAAGTTTTGGATAACGAGCGGCCGGTCCGGGCGCGGGTCAACGGCCGCGACCGGAGCTGGCGGCACCCAATATCCGATCTCTTGCGGATGAAAAGGATCGCTCAGATCGACTGAGCGAAACAGTTTTACACACGCGGGCCACACCGGGTTAGGCTCGGACTTGTGAGTCTCCTGAGTAAACGTGCGAGCGATTTCGGCACGACCATCTTCACCGAAATGAGTGCGCTCGCGACTAAGACGGGTGCGATCAACCTCGGCCAGGGGTTCCCCGATCACGACGGGCCACTAGAGGTCGCCGAAGCGGCCATCGCTGCGATCCAATCCGGGCGCAACCAGTATCCGCCCGGCAGGGGGTTTCCCGAGTTTTGCGAGGCCGTCGCCTCACATCAGCGCCACTGGTACGGACTCGAACTGAACCCAGCCACCGACGTCGTGGCGACGACAGGAGCGAGTGAAGCGCTGTTCGCGTCCGTGTTCGCTACCGTCAATCCGGGTGACGAGGTCGTCGTGTTCGCGCCCTATTTCGACATCTACGTCCCGGCGATACGTTGGGCCGGAGCCACACACCGCACGGTCACACTGACTGCACCCGACTTCCGCATCACAGCCGACGCGATTCGGGCAGCAGTCACCGATCGCACCCGAGCGATCATTTTCAACTCACCGCACAACCCGACTGGGCGGGTGTTTGACTCAAGCGAACTGCAGGCAATCGCGGACGTGGCGATCGAACAGGACCTCGTGGTGATCAGCGACGAGGTATACGAACACCTTGTTTTCGACAACGCACGGCACACACCGATCGCGACCCTGCCGGGCATGTTCGAGCGGACCATCACCATCTCAAGTATGGGCAAATCGTTCGCGTTCACCGGCTGGAAAGTCGGATGGGCGAGCGGGCCCGAGCCACTGATGTCCGGCTTGTTGGGCATCAAACAGTTCGTGACGTTCGCGAGCGGCGCACCCCTCCAACTCGGTGCGGCCGCCGCACTTGCTCTGCCGGACTCCTATTTTTCCGATTACGCGGCCTGGCTCCAAGCGCGCCGAAACCAACTGGTGGCCGGGCTCGATGCTGCCGGTTTCGGGCTGGTTCAACCGCAGGGCACCTACTTCGTGACCACGGACGTGCGGCCGCTCGGCTTCAACGACGGACTCGATTTCTGCCAGAAGCTTCCCGAACTGGCCGGCCTCGTAGCGATTCCTCTTGAAACTCTCTACGACCGAAAACCTGGCGAAGAATCTGCCGGAAAAGCGCTCGTTCGCTGGGCATTTTGTAAACAGGAGTCGGTGCTCACCGAAGCAGTCGAACGCCTAGGGCAGCTCGCGCGTTAGCCCTCGACACGCCAAACCAAACGAGCATTCACGCCCAAAACCCGGAACACTGGAGGCATGCGCACAGCACTCGTTCAATTCGCGTCCAGTCTCGATCCTGCGGAAAACCTCGAAACCATCGGCCGCACGTTGGCGCCCATCAGCGCCGGCGAGGTGGATCTGGTGGTGCTGCCCGAGGCCGTGATGTGTGACTTCGGCCCGCCCGAGTTCGATGTGACGAACGTGAGCCAGCCGCTCGACGGGCCGTTCGTGCAGTTCCTCGCGGCCGAAGCTCGGCGGCTCGACGCTCACATCGTCGCGGGCATGTTCGAAACCCACGACGACAAGCCCTTCAACACTGTGGTCGCTGTGGGCCCGAGCGGAGACGTGCAGGCGACCTATCGCAAGATCCACCTGTTCGACTCGTTCGGATATCGCGAATCGGAGCGGTTCACAGCCGGACCGATCGAACCGTGTGTGATCGAGATCAACGGCGAGACCTGGGGCGTACTGACGTGTTACGACCTGCGGTTCCCCGAACTGGCTCGCGCGCTGATCGACGCAGGCGCCGAAGGGCTGATCGTGCCAGCCGCGTGGCTTGCTGGCCCGAACAAGTCGTTCCAGTGGGAGACCCTCCTCGCGGCACGCGCTATCGAGAACGTGTGCCCGGTGATTGCTGTGGGGCAAAGCGGACCCACCTATTCGGGTCACTCGCAGGTGATTGGCGCGCTCGGTGAACGGTTGGCGCGCGCTGGCCTCGAACCGGAGGTGTTGGTCGTGGAAGTCGATCCGGCCCAGACCGCGAGTGCGCGCGAAACGAACCCGGCGCTCCGGATGCGCCGCCTGCGCTCGTGAACTCGGCATCACGCACCCATTTGCCCCAACAGAACCGCCGTAATGAGAGAATCTGACGAGCCCACTTCGCTTCACGCGCGAGCGGGTTCAGGAGGGGTGCCAGAGCGGCCGAATGGAATCGCCTTGAAAGCGATCGCTGGTGAAGAGCCAGCCGCGGGTTCGAATCCCGCCCCCTCTGCGTGAATCAATATCGGCTCAGTCGTGCCTTCGGCATGCTCACGACGGGCATGGCTTTCATCGTCGCGGCTGTCGTGGTGGCGCTGTGGTTTCTGCTGCGCGGCGCGCTTGAGAGCACGCTCGCCTTAGACATCGGCGCCGGTGTGGTTTTCGCGCTGCTCATCGCCGTCTCGTTCATCGTGCTGCTGCGCCCTCCTGTGGTGCTCACGCTCGATCCGGTCGGATATCGCACGCGCAAGGACGAAGGCAAGTGGAAAGACGTCCAAGACGTTGCACTCGCCGACGGGATGCTCACCTTCGCCGACAGCGCCGAACGCACGGTTTCCCTACCGCTCAATGTGATTGACGTTTCGCGGCACACAGAACTCGTCAACGAGGTTTACGGTCGACTCAACGAGGCTCACGGCTACCGCCGGTTCAATCCTGCCGATTTCGAACAGGCCGACTGATTACTCGTGACTGATTCGGATGTGCAATTAACCGACGTCTCTGAGTGGCTGATCCAGCTGGTTCGATATCGTGCTGATGGTTCAAGAATCAACGTCCCGGACGTTGCCGAATACTTCGATCGGATTCGCGTTGCGGCCGCTGTCATAGACGGCGTTGATGTCGCGCAGCCGGGCACGATCCTGGTCACGATCCTGTTGGACGCACAACATGACGCGCTTCGAGTCGATGGGGTTACTCGCGAACCCTTGAGCGCCCAAGCGTGTACCCGGTCGGTGCTCCACTATTTCAATACCGTTGCCGTGTTCGAGGACGCCATCGTCGACCAGCACGGAACCGATTACGCAGTCAAAGATCTCCCTGCCGAGATCGCGGCGCTGATCGAAACGGCGGCAAACCCGGGTGAAACACCCGTCGTGCATGCGATGTCCGGCCGCGACACCATCAGTCCGGGGTTCATCGCTGCAGCCGCAGAGACTCCGGTCGACCGGGCGTTCGTCGGCGACTTCACGATCGTGTCAGACCCTTCAGGCAACAGCGCTGACGCTGCCGTCGATTTGGCTACCCGTTCCGAACTTCCGGTGGCCACCGTGATGCAGTTGGGCGACGGCCACGTGATGCGCGCCAAGATCCGTGTTGGCCGCCGGACGTCGACGTTCGCAATGCGAAACGCAGCGCCACGTCAAACACTGGTGGCTACGTTCGGCAATACCCAGGTTGAAGAACTCTTGGCGGACGGCACGAGACTCATTCACGAAGCCGGCGCGGCTGTTCCCGAGGAACTCGCCACAGCACTTCAAGCAATCGACCCCGATTCCAGCGAGTTCCTATCTGAAGCACTCGCCTTGATCGGGCTACCCACGGCTGCCGCCGACTGGCTCGCCGGAACGGTTCCAGACGCCGAGGTCACGGTGGTGGAGCCGAAGTCGACCGGTGCGGTCCTGAAAGACAGCATTTTCAGCGAGTTCCAAGACGAGGCATTCGACTCGTCTAAGTTCCTTGGCAAGTTCCGCGGGTTCCTGCGGCGTCGTCCCGTGTTCTCACTGTTCTATGGACTCGCCGAAGTCGTGATGGGACTCGTGGTGATCGTTTACGGCGGACAGGTGCTGCATCTGTGGACTTGGCTGCGGTGGACGATCGGTCTGGTCTGGATGCTTGACGGCATGGCCACTGCCGGCTGGGCCGTGTTGCTACTGCGCGCCCGTATTCGAGCCGCCCAGACGGGCTCGCACGCTAGCGAGGACTAACAGGCCCGCAAAGCTGCCGTCTTGCACGCGACTACAAATGTCACGTATATGTCACCGAATGGGGGCTCTTATGTCAGAAATGCAAAACGCCCGAATCTCTTTTTTACTGAGATTCAGGCGTTTTTCGCTTTCGTGAAACGACTGGCGGAGATGGAGGGATTTGAACCCTCGAGAGGTTTGACCCTCAACCCGCTTAGCAGGCGGGCGCACTAGGCCACTATGCGACATCTCCTAGGCCCAGTAAGGATACCGACCCGGGCGCCCCGGATCTCAGGTGGGGCCAAACCTACGAGCAGCGCCGGCCGGTTTCCTCAGATTTGATCGGCGCCGACCGGCAAGGCCGTTGGCGCGTGAGGGTGGGCGCGCATCCCGTCGAGCATGAGAGTGACCATTCTGGCCGCGATCTCAGTGCGCTCGTCCGGGCTGAAGTTTTGTAATGAGCCGAGCGCAAGCGGGGCAGCCGCGAGGTCTTGTCCCGTGAGATCTGGGCGGGCCGAACCCTCGGCCTTCGCCAGTGCAACGAACTCCTCCACCGGATCCACCCAGGCCCGCCCAGCAGGGCTGTTTACAGGATCGTTGTCGGCCTGGCGACGAATGATCTCACTCGTCGCTGGGTTGTCTACCAAGAAGGCGACAGTCTGGCGCAAGAATGTTTCGAGTGCCCGCCAACCGTTTCGTTGCGCCGAGGCCTCGCTCGCAACTTTCGCGAATGTGGAGTCAATTCGTTCGAACAGCGCTTCAACGAGTTCATCCTGCGACGCGAAGTTTCGATACAGGGTGCCCGTGCCGACCCCCGCCAACTCGGCGACACCATGCAACGGCGCGTCCAAGCCGTGTTGAGCAAAGTAGGTTTCGGCCGCGTCCAGCAGCTTCTCGCGGTTGGCGATACCGTCAGCGCGCGAAGGGATTCGGCGCACTTGAGTCATGCCATCAAGGATAGAAGGGTGCGCACGGTTTCATCTGCGAAATGAGGGAATCGACTGCCTCGAACCCCGAATTTCCAAAGCGGGTGCCGACGTTGTAGAGTTATCGAGGTTCTCGCCTCGGTGAGCACTGGGCGCCCGTAGCTCAACGGATAGAGCACTTGACTACGGATCAAGAGGTTAGGGGTTCGAATCCCTTCGGGCGCACAAGCAAAACCCCGGCGAAAATGATCGTCGGGGTTTTCTCGTTCTTGGAGCCATTCAGGCGCTTGGTGCGCCGGGCGTTGTGCCCGAGCCGCCCGTAGCTGCCTTCAATGCGGGCCTCGGAACTAAGAAGTACAGCACCGCACCCACACACGGGATTAGCACAATCAGAATCACCCACAACAACTGATTCTGGTTCGCTGCGGCCCAATTCTGTTGAGGGCGGACAACCGAGTCCACCAACGCCCACAACCAAATCGCAAATGGCACGAGGCTCAGCGCCAGGATTATCAGAATTTCGAGCACACCAATTCCACTCATAGGTCGACCCTAATCGATGAAACTTGAAATAGAAGGTACCGCGACAGAGACTCGTTAGCGAGACGAGGGGCCCGCCACCGAAGTGACAGGCCCCTCGCTCGTGGGTGAACCTAGCTGAAGACTTGGATCTCCTTGATGGAGTATCCGTACTTCGTGGCTCGCTTGATGCCTTGGAAACGGACGTACTGTCCGGAACCATCGGCGATCTTGATCGTGTTGAGGCCGCCCTTGCCGTTTCTGACCTCGGCAACCTTCGTCCACGTCGTGCCATCATGCGAGGTTTGGATATCGTAGTCCTTGCCGAACGCCGACTCCCACTCGATGGTGACCTTCGTGATCTGGCGCGTCGCACCGAGATCGACCTGCCACCATTCGTTGTCGTTCCAGCCGCTGGCCCAGCGAGTCTTGACCGACCCGTCGTTGGCTTGGCTCGGCTTGAAGTTGTGGAACAGGCTCCATTCGTACTTGCTGGCCTTTGTGGGGCGCTTGAGTGCGATGTTCTCGCCCGGCTGGAACGAGGTCGTTGCTCCCCAGGTCTTCAAATAGGAAGCCGGTCCGGCATTGAGGTCAGCAATGATCTCGTTTCCGCCGACCTTCTTGATCGATTCGAGCCAGTCAGGCAG
>JAAZCT010000307.1 GCA_012513165.1 Actinomycetales bacterium | reverse complement strand
TTGTCACCAATGCGGGTGCTGTTGAACTCCACCCCTCCACCCTACGCCGACTGTGGCGGGGTTTGCCTGTGGACGAAGGGTGGCGCGTTCTGGCCAGATGCGTCACAGTTCACGAGTGTTTGAACTTTTCGCTTGGATCGTGTTGTTGTTCGCTCCGGCAGATCAGCCGTGCCTGATCCTCGACGCGCTCGACCAGAGTCGGGACCACGCGTACGCGCGCAACGACGCGGACGCGCTTGTTGGGCTGTATGCCTCGAGTGCGGTCGCCCAGCCGGACGTGGACGTGTTGGAGACCTACCGGAAACGAGGGGTGCGCGTCGCCTCGCTGAAGGTCGAGCGCGACTCGTGCACCCCTCGCGACGGCGGGCTCGTACGCGTGGTGGAGCGGCTGGCGAGCGCCGAGGTCGAACTCAGCGACGGAACTCGGCGCGCCCTGCCCAGCGGCGAATGGAAGAAACGCGAGGTCAGGCTGGTCTTCGACGGCCACTGGCGCATCGCCTCCACCAAAGAGGTCCGACATGGGTGAAAGCGCGAAGAGGGGATATCGTTGGGACCACACTATGTGGATAACGCATGGCATAATAAACTGTATGAATAGTCCCGCGTCCGCTTTGCTGCCAATCTTCAAGACTGAAGCACAGGCTCGGATTCTCGCGTGGCTGCTGTTGAACCCCGAACGGGAGTTGCCGATTTCGCACCTCGGAGAAGCGGCCGGGCTCAGCCAGCCGGGCACGCTGCGTGAAGTGAGTCGGCTCGTCGAGGCAGGTCTGCTCGCGGAGCGGCGAATCGGTAACACGCGGATGGTGAGAGCCGAAACTAATAGCCCCTACTTCGAGCCGTTGTCGAACATCCTCACTCGCACCCACGGCCCAGTGACTTTAGTTCCAAACGCTTTGGACCAGGTGCCCGGCGTGGACCGAGTCATCCTCGTCGGCTCATGGGCCGCACGGTATTCGGGCGAACCGGGCCCGACACCCAAAGACCTAGACATCGTCGTCGTGGGCGAGCCGGACCGCCGTACGCTGAGGGCTGCCAATCGTGCGCTCGAGATCAAACTCGGGCTACCGGTGCACATTACGACTGTCGCAGAATCGGACTGGCGCGCTAGGCAGACAGGCTTCCTGAAACAAATCAACGAACTTCCCCACGTTGTGCTCGATTGAGAAGATCCTGAACGCTTAGCTATTCGGTAGCGCGGGTGTGTCAGGAAGTGAGGCCCGTTTCGAGGGTCGCGTCGATGGTGGGGTCCGCGAACTCGAATCCAGACTCGAGCAACACCGTCGGCTCGAGGCGCAAGGATCCGAGCAGGTCTTCTGCGATCGAACCCAACACGAGCCGGAGCGCCCACGCCGGAACCGGAATCACAGCCGGCCGGCGCAGCGCCCGCCCCAGCGCCTTGGTGAACTCGCGATTGCGCACCGGATTCGGGTTCGCCAGATTCACAGGGCCAGCGATCTCGGAGTTCATCACGTGAACCACCGCCGTCACCCAGTCGCGGCGCGAAATGTGGGAAAAGTACTGTTTACCCGAACCGAGCCGCCCGCCCGCACCAAACATGAACGGGATGCGCATCAGCTTGAGCGCGCCACCGGCCGCATCCAATACCAGCGAGGTGCGCAAGAACGCGACGCGTGCCCCTGCCTCGACAGCAGACTGTGCGGCAGACTCCCACGCGTGCGCCACACCAGCAAGGAACCCCGTGCCACGCGTGCCCGATTCGCTGAGCACCTCGTCGCCACGATCCGTGCCGTACCAACTCATGCCCGAAGCGGACAAGCACACGGCAGGATTGGGCGATTCAGAGATCGCGTCAGCGAGCGTGGCGGTCGACTCGACCCGCGAACGCAAGATCGCATGCTTACGTTTCTGGGTGCGCGGCCAGGCCGAAATGGGGGAGCCCGCGAGGTTGATCACAACATCGCTGCGGTCGATCAACGCCTGATCGACTTCACCGCGACGCGGGTTCCACTCTTCGGGTTTGCTGGGGGACGAAGAACGGCGCAAAGCCACCACGAGGTGACCTTGCGCCGTTAACTCATTCGTCAAGGCTGTGCCGAGGAAGCCGGAAGCGCCCGCGACAACAATCAACATTGCTAGCCCAATTCGCCTTCGAATTCGCCAGCTTCGAGACGGTGCTTGATCGCGGTCAAGAAGCGACCCGCGTCAGCGCCATCCACGATCCGGTGATCGTAGGTGAGCGCGAGCATCACCATGCTGCGGATCGCGATGCGGTCTCCGCCGTCTTCGTCGGTGAGGACTGCTGCTCGCTTCACCACAGCGCCGGGGCCCAAAATGGCCACTTGCGGCTGGTTGATGATCGGCGTATCGAACAGCGAACCGCGGCTGCCGGTGTTCGTCAGCGTGAACGTGCCGCCGCTGAGTTCGTCCGGGTTGATCTTGTTCTCGCGGGTGCGAGCGGCAACGTCGGCGATCTTGCGCGCCAAGCCCGAGATACTCAAGTCTCCAGCATCACGGATCACCGGAGCGATGAGTCCGCGCTCGGTGTCAACCGCCACGCTCAAATGTTCGCCCTCGGGGTAGGTGACCGTTCCGGCCTCTAGATCCAGCGAGGAGTTCACTTGCGGGTACGCCTTGAGCGCTTCGATGGCGGCCTTCGCGAAGAACGGCAGGTAGCTGAGCTTGACGCCCTCGCGTTCGAGGAACGCGTCCTTGTGGCGATCGCGCAGGCGTGCGATTTCGGTGACGTCGGCCTCGATGACGGTGGTCAACTGTGCCGAA
>JAAZCT010000035.1 GCA_012513165.1 Actinomycetales bacterium | reverse complement strand
GCGTGTGCCTCGTCGCATAGTGTTAGAACATGAGTTCTGTTCGCGTGCTTGGTGTCGACCCCGGGCTCACCCGTTGTGGCGTCGCGATCGTCGATGGGCGAGTGGGCGCCAAACTCACGATGGTCACGGCGGGCGTGATTCGCACACCGCCAGATCTCGAACTTTCGCGCAGATTGCTTGCGATCGAATCCGACCTCGAGTCGTTGATCGTCGCACACCGTCCTGAAGTCTTGGCGATCGAGCGGGTGTTCAGTCAACAGAATCTAAAATCCGTCATGGGAACCGCGCAAGTGAGCGGGGTGGCGATGGTGCTTGCTGCGCGCCACGGTCTTGACGTCCATATGCACACGCCCACCGAAGTTAAGGCGTCGATCACGGGCAGCGGCCGGGCTGATAAGGCTCAGGTCACCCACATGGTGACGCGACTGCTGCGCCTCGATAAACCCCCTAAGCCCGCCGATGCTGCTGACGCTTTGGCGATTGCCATCTGCCACATTTGGCGGGGTACCGCTACGAATCGACTCGCTGCCGCCACCGGAGGACGCTCATGATTTCGCACCTCACGGGCACCATCGTTTCCACCAGACTGGACGGCGTCGTGATTGATGTCGGGGGAGTGGGCATGCACGTGTTGTGCGCTCCGGGCACCAGCACGTCGCTCAATGTCGGGACCTCAGCCACGTTGGTTACGTCTCTCGTGGTTCGTGAAGACTCACTCACGTTGTTTGGCTTCGTGAATGAAGCTGAACGCGATATGTGGCAACTCGTGCAAACCGTCAGCGGTATCGGGCCGAAGGTTGCGTTGGCGTTCATCGCGGTGTTGTCGCCCGAAGACGCGAGCAGGGCACTTGCAGACGGAGACCTCGCGGCTTTAACCCGCGTGCCCGGAATCGGCAAGAAAGGCGCGGAGCGGCTCGTCGTTGAACTCAAAGACAAGGTTCTTGCCTTCGGTGCAACGCCAACTCAAGCAGCCGAAGGCTGGCGCACCCAAGTGCGTGATGCCCTGGTGGGGTTGGGTTGGTCCGCCAAAGAGTCGGAGAAAGCGATCGACGCGGTTGCCCGAACCATCCCGTCCGGTCACGAAGCCAACGTTTCGGAGATTCTGAAAGCGGCACTTCAATCCATGGCTAAAGGGCGATGATGCACGAAGAAGACGGCTTCACCTCAGTTGAAGCGAGTACCGACGACAAAGTTTTCGAACAAGCCATGCGGCCTAAAACTCTCGACGAGTTAGTGGGCCAAGATCGCGTTCGCGAACAGTTATCACTCATGTTGGAAGCAGCGGTTGCACGTGGCGCATCACCGGATCACGTGCTGTTGTCTGGTCCGCCCGGCTTGGGCAAAACGACGATTGCCATGATCATCGCGCATCATCTGCAGAGTCCACTGCGCATCACGAGCGGCCCGGCCATCCAGCACGCGGGAGACCTAGCGGCGATCTTATCGGGCATCAACGAAGGTGATGTGCTGTTCATCGACGAAATTCACCGGATGTCGAGGCCTGCCGAGGAACTGCTCTACATGGCGATGGAAGACTTCCGCGTCGACGTTGTAGTCGGCAAGGGCCCCGGAGCCACCGCAATTCCCTTAGAGATCCCGCCGTTCACGGTTGTGGGCGCAACGACCCGGGCCGGCTTGCTGCCAGGGCCCCTGCGCGATCGCTTCGGGTTCACGGCGCAACTCGACTTCTACGACGCCGCTGATCTGGATCGGATTGTGCAGCGTTCGGCGAACCTGTTGGAGTTAGCGATCGACGAGGCGGCTTCCCGAGAGATCGGTTCGCGCTCGCGCGGCACGCCTCGTATTGCCAATAGGTTGTTGCGCCGAGTCCGTGACTGGGCGGAAGTTCGCGCCGAAGGAAAAGTGGATCTTCATGTGGCGCAGGCGGCTCTCGATCTGTACGAAGTTGATTCGCTGGGACTCGACCGACTCGATCGGGCCGTGCTGGGAACCTTGTGTACGACCTTTGGCGGCGGGCCAGTGGGTCTGTCGACATTGGCAGTTGCCGTGTCTGAAGAGAGTGAAACCGTCGAAGAGGTGGCTGAGCCTTTCCTTGTCCGGATGGGATTCTTGGCCCGTAGCCCCCGAGGGCGCGTTGCGACTCCAGCTGCTTGGCAGCATTTGGGGTTGGCAGCTCCTGACGATCCGGGGCAACTCGACTTTGGCAGCGAGCGATAGTCTCGTCGGTATATTCCAGACTTTCAGATGGGCAATCTCATGGAACAAATAATTCCGTTTCTCCTACTCGCAGTAGTTTTCTACTTGCTGATATTCAGGCCTATGCGGGCACGCCAGAAAGAGTTTGTGAGCCTCAAACAGTTGCAAGACTCTGTCGAGCCGGGCTCGAGAATCATGATGGCTAGTGGAATCTTCGGTACGGTCGTTGAAGTCGAGGAAGAATCGCTCGTCCTTGAGATAGCACCAGGTACTGAAATTACGAT
>JAAZCT010000306.1 GCA_012513165.1 Actinomycetales bacterium | reverse complement strand
GCCGTAATCGCTGCTGGTGTGCCAGTTCGTTACGCGCGCTTCGTGCGTGAGTCGTTCGGCCAGTTCGGAGCCTGCCGAGCCCGACGAATCTTTCACGATCTCAGTGACGTCGGCCATCGCGTTCACGAAGGCGAACACCCGCACTTTGCTGAACTGCGAACTTAGCGCCTGCACTAGCAGCATCGTGAATTGGGAGAAGCCAGCGACCGAACCAGAAACGTCACACAACAACACCAACTCGGGGCGAGAGGGCTTCGGCTTCATGTAGACCGGCTTGATCGGAATGCCGCCCGTGCCCATCGACCGGCGCACCGTGCGTCGCACGTCGATCGGTCCGCGTCGACGACGGCGACGCTTCGTGGCCATCCGCGTGGCAAGCTTGCGAGCGAGCGGTTGCACTTGGCGACGCAGTTCTTCAAGTTCGTGCCGGTTCGCGCTCAAGAAGTCGATCTGATTTCCACCCGTGCGCACTGCGTGTTGGGTGACGAGTTGCCGTCCCCGCACTTCGGCAGTACGACGGCGTGCTTCAGCCGCAACCATTTCACGAAACGCCTCGACTGCTTGACGCACCTCGTCTCGTGCCAGCCGGTCGGCAAAGCCCGGCTGCGAACCGCCGCCTTGGCCACCACCTGAACCTGAACCTGAACCAGAACCTTCGCCGGCCCCTTGCTCACCGCGCATCGCCAAAGCGACCGCGATCAGCGTTTGCGGCGCTAAGCGATCCAGAGTCTGATACGCCGACCAGCCTGCGGTGTCCGTATCGGGCACGCCCACCTGACCGAGGAACTCGACCGCGATCTGGGCGATCTGATCGAGAGTGCGCGGGTCTGCCTCGGCGAACGCCATCGCCAGCAGTTCGCGTAGTTGTTCGAGTTCCAGTTCTTGCTCTGGGTTGTGTTGCGCGACGTGCGAGGTGCCGCTAGCGCGCGGAAAGTACAGGTCGAATGTTTGGTCGAATACGTCACGCTGGCCACCTCGGCGCACTAGCGTCGCCGCTAACCCTTCGCGCAACACATCACGGTTGTCGAACCCGAGCACTTCGATCGCCGCCGCAGCGTCGATGGTTTCGCTGGGGCCCACGTTGATGCCCTTGGAACGCAGCGCGTCCACGAACTCAACCAGCCGGCCGGTAACCTCACTCACTCGAGCACCGACTCCAGATCAAGCTTCTCGCGAGCCTTGTCGATGTCGTCTTGATGCTTCAACACCACCCCGAGACTCTGCGTTACCAGTTCTGCGTCCAAGTCTTTGGCTCCCAAAGCGATCAGTGTGCGAGCCCAGTCGAGGGTTTCAGACACGGACGGAAGCTTGCGCAAAGGCATGGCGCGCAAGGCGCCCACCACGCGAATGATCGAGTCAGCCAGCGCATCTGGCAGATCAGGGACCTGAGTCTCGACGATCTCACGTTCGAGCTGCGCGGACGGGAACTCGATATGCAGGAATAGGCATCGGCGCCGCAAAGCTTCAGACAATTCACGGGTCGCGTTCGACGTCAAGATCACGAACGGCTTTTGGGTCGCGGTGACCGTGCCCATTTCAGGAATCGTGATCTGAAAATCACCCAAGACCTCCAGCAGCAGGCCTTCAATTTCTACGTCGGCTTTGTCGGTCTCGTCGATCAACAGCACAGTGGGTCCGTCGTTGCGAATCGCGGTCAACAGCGGCCGGGGGAGCAGGAACTCTTCACTGAACACGTCCGAACGGGCGTCCTCCCACGATTCGTCCTTGCCGGCCGTGATGCGCAGCAGTTGTTTCGCGTGGTCCCATTCGTAGATCGCGCGAGCCTCGTCGACGCCCTCATAGCACTGCAAACGCACGAACTCAGCTGAGTGAGCCTTCGCAATCGCCCGTGCAAGTTCCGTCTTACCCACACCTGCCGGACCCTCTACCAACAAGGGTTTACCCAAAACGGATGCTAGGAAAACCGTGGTGGCCACTGCGTCAGACGCGATATAGCCCTGGGCTGCCAACTGCGTTTTAACGTCGTCAGCGGAAGAAAACAAAATCGAACTCGACATACCCACCAATCTACGGACTGCCCCCGCAGCACACCGCATCCGGACCGGCTCAGGCGTGAACGAAACGGCGTAAGGTGAAGTCATGACTGTCACCGCCGAAACAGAAGTCGTCGACCTGTGCCGTGAGCTCATCCGGATCGATAGTTCCAATTTTGGCGACGGGTCGGGACCCGGCGAACGTCTCGCTGCCGAGTATGTGGCCGAGAAGCTCGCCGAGGTGGGTATCAATTCGGTGATTCTTGAATCGGCGCCCGGCCGCGCCAATGTGCTGGCCCGGTGGGGGAACCAAAACTCGCCCAAGCCGGGATTGTTGATCCATGGACACCTCGACGTGGTGCCCGCTGAAGCTTCCGATTGGAAACTGCACCCGTTCTCCGGCGAAGTGGCCGACGGATTCGTGCACGGGCGGGGCGCTGTCGACATGAAAGATTTTGACGCCATGTTGCTGGCCGTCGTGCGCGAACGGCAGCGCTCTGGCCGGATTCCAGACCGCCCCATCACGCTCGCCTTCACTGCCGATGAGGAGGCCGGGAGTGTGCAAGGCGCTAACTGGCTCGTGGAACATCATCCAGAATGGTTCGAAGGGTGCACCGAAGCTATTGGCGAGGTGGGTGGCTTTTCGGTCGACGTGCGCGGGCAACGGCTGTATCTGATCGAAGCCGCCGAGAAAGGGATCTCGTGGCTGCGGCTGACCGCCACTGGCACCGCGGGGCACGGTTCGATGCGCAACAACGACAACGCCGTCAACCATTTGTCCCGCGCCCTCGTGCGCCTTGCGGATCACGAGTGGCCGATCGAACCCGGACCTGCCATGCGGCAGTTGTTGGCCACCATCAGCGACATCACCGGCGAACCTGGGGAACCACTCGAACTCTTGGCTGAACTAGGGCCGGCTGTGCGAATGCTGTCCTCTGGCGTTCGCAACACGCTCAACGCCACCATGTTGAGCGCTGGTTACAAACACAATGTGATCCCCGGCCAAGCCACCGCCAACGTGGACGGACGGTTCCTGCCCGGACACGAGACCTCGTTCATGGCCACGATCGATGACTTGGCCGGCCCGAACGTTGCGGTAGAAAAGACCATCGGGGCGCGAGCGCTCGAGTATGAGTACTCGGGCGATCTGGTGGACGCCATGACGCTGGCGCTGCACCGCAACGATCCCGGAGCGCACATCGCGCCGTATCTGATGTCTGGTGGCACCGACGCGAAAGCGTGGGATCGCCTAGGAATCACCGGTTTCGGGTTCACGCCGTTGCGCTTGCCGGCAGATCTCGATTTCACGGCGCTGTTTCACGGCATTGACGAGCGAGTGCCCGTCGATTCGCTTCAGTT
>JAAZCT010000305.1 GCA_012513165.1 Actinomycetales bacterium | reverse complement strand
GAACAGATCCTCACCTTCGACGAAGTGCTGGAGATTCAAGCCGACGAGAACTCGCGGCGTCCCGCCGGGGCTAAGCAATTGGGTGTTTACGTCGAAACCAAGCACCCCACCTACTTTGCGAACGCAGGGTTCGATCTCAATGCAATGTTGTTGGCCACCTTGGAACGATTTGATCTGAATCGCGAAGGAGCGCCAATCGTGATCCAGTCAATGGAAAGCGGGAACTTGCGACAGATTCGCCCCGAGACGCCCTTGCCTTTGGTGCAATTAGTACCGTGGCTCGGCGCACCGTTCGATTTCGTATCGTCTGGAGATCCGCGCACCTATCAAGATTTAGGCACGAGCAGCGGTTTGGATTTTATTGCTGAATACGCCCAAGGGGTGGGGGTCCAGAAACGACACGTTATTGCAACCGACAGTAACGATCGTTGGACGGGTGAAACCACGTTCGTGGCCGAAGCGCACGAGCGCGGCTTGGAAGTGCATGTGTGGACGTTGCGCAGCGAGAACAATTTCCTACCGCGCAACTTGCGGCGCGGTAGGAAAAAGTCTCGTCACGGCCGGGCTTTCGCCGAACATCTGGCCTATCTCGAGGCAGGGGTGGATGGGATGTTTTCGGATGTCACGTCGACGGCGGTACGGGCCCTGAACCATTGGTTGGATAATCAGCCAGCGGCAAAATAACCCAAGCCACCACATACACCAAGATCATGCTGCCGAGACCGAAGATGGTGGCAGCCACCACGATCAGCCGAATCAGATTCGTATCGGCGCCCGTGTATTCGGCGACACCGGCGCAGACTCCGCCGAGCATCGAATTGTGGCTGCGGGTGAGTTTGCGATTTTCACTCATTGTGGTCTCCTGGGGTGTTGTCGTTGCTGAGGGCGTTCTTGCGCGGGTTACGCAAGGTTGCTGCTATTCCGAGTAAACCACCGATGATCAACAAGACGGGCAAAACATAGGTGAGGTTCAAGGCGAATCGGATATCGAACCACTCGAAGTGATCGACCAGCCAAGCAGCGCTGATGCCGGCGAAAATTAGGCTTGCGATGAGTGCGTCCCAACGGACTGTATGTGATGTCATTTCCGGATCACCTGGACCTCTCCAATGTTGGTTGCGGCGTTAATAACGAGTGGGTTCGGGCCGTCGGCCTCGTGTACGAGGTTGTTGTTGTTTCCGAGTTGGAAGGTGTTGCCGCCTCGTTCGAGCCCGAGTGCGTTGATGTGCCCGACCCGTACTGAAGCGTTCACTTCCACGTCGACGTCCTCGGGGACGATGACCTCGATGCGGCCGATTCCATTCGTGACGTTAAGGGTGTGGCCATTCAAACTCGTCTCAGGCGAAACTTGGCGCAAATCAATCTGGATTTCGCCCATACCGAGGGACACCGGTTGGCGGATTTCACGAACTGATGTGGGTTCGAGGTTGATCGCACCCATGCTGACGCTCGGAATCAAACTGCTTGCCACCAACACGGTGCTCAAGATCGCGCCTAGGGTGATGACGGGTCCCGGGCGACCCCAGCGGATGCCGACCAGAGTGCCGACGGCCGTGATCGCTACGGCGGTGGCCAGATATACGCGAGGGTCGAGCGGTTCGGTGGCGGACGCCCATAGGGCGAGAGCGCCGAGTGCGATGGCTCCGATCGACACGGTCAGCCCGAACAAGACCAGTCCACCCGGTTCGCGCG
>JAAZCT010000304.1 GCA_012513165.1 Actinomycetales bacterium | reverse complement strand
GTTCTTGGTTGAACCAGTTCCCCAAGCGCCCGATCCCTTGTGCGATCAACAGACCCGGCGCGATGGCGTCAGCCATTTTGATCAGATCAAAATCGTGCACGCGGCTAGCAATCCAGACGCCCAAGGCACCGAAAGCGATGGCGCCCCAGATGGCGAGCCCGCCCTCCCAGACTTTGAAAATCGCCCAGAAATCTTTATCCGGCCCGAAGTAGTACTGGTAGTGCGTGATGACGTGATAGGCGCGGCCACCCACGATGCCGAACGGGAGCGCCCACACGGCCGCGTCGCTCACGGCGCCTGCACGGCCGCCCCGAGCCTGGAAGCGCTTCTCGCCCATCCAGATCGCGATGAGCGCCCCGGTGATGATGCACAAGGCGTATGCCCGGATAGGAATCGGACCCAAATACCAGATCGATTCGGGTGGTGAAGGAATGTTAAGAAACATGAAATCAGTCTCGTTCCACGCCGGTACGAAGTTCTTTGGTGAGGCGCGTGAGTTGAGCCAAGCCCTCAGCTTCAGAATCAGCATGCAAGACGCAGTTGATGAGGGCCGAACCGATGATTACCCCGTCGGCATAAGCTGCAACCTCGTGCGCTTGGTCGCCGTTGCTGACTCCCAACCCCACACCGATGGGCTTGTCGGTGACCTCACGGAGCCGGGCCACCAAAGTGGGAGCCAGGCTGCTGGTGGAGGTTCGGCCGCCGGTCACTCCCATCACCGCCGTAGCGTATACGAAACCGCTGGCTTCGCTCGCCGTCATGGCCAGGCGAGCGTCCGTCGATGATGGAGCAACGAGGTAGATTCGGTTCAATCCGTGGGCATCAGATGCTTCGGTCCACTCGTCGGCCTCATCCGGGATCATGTCCGGAGTGATCAGGCCCGCGCCACCAGCCGCAGCCAAAGCCTGAGCGAACTTGTCGACGCCGAAACGCTCAACCGGATTCCAATACGTCATCACCACCGTGGCCGCGCCGGCGGCAACACTGGCCTGCACCACGTCGAAAACGTCACTGATGCGCGTTCCTGCTTCGAGCGCTTGCCCGGCCGCCGCTTGAATCGTGGCACCGTCCATCACGGGGTCGCTGTACGGTAAACCCACTTCCACGATGTCTGCGCCTGCGGCCACCATCGTCTCGATCGCAGCGATTGATTGACTCTTCGTAGGGAATCCCGCAGGCCAATACGCCACGAGCGCGGCGCGACCTTCGGCACGCGTACGAGCGAGCACGTCATCGAGGGCGCTCATTTGGTCCCCCCTTCGAGCAAGCCGAACCATTCTCCGGCCGTTTGCACGTCTTTGTCGCCACGTCCCGACAAGTTCACCAGAATGACGGCGTCCGGACCGAGCTCTTTGGCCAACTTCAGCGAACCGGCCAAAGCGTGAGCCGACTCGATCGCGGGGATAATGCCCTCGGTGCGGCACAAAAGTTTGAACGCATCCATCGCTTCGCTGTCGGTGATCGGCCGATACTCTGCCCGAGCCGTCGAGGCGAGATAGGAGTGTTCAGGCCCGACGCCGGGGTAGTCCAGACCAGCCGAAATCGAATGCGATTCTAGGGTCTGCCCGTCTTCGTCTTGCAATAAGTACGAGCGGGCGCCATGCAGAACGCCAACGGATCCACGGGTGATCGTCGCGGCATGGCGCGTTGTGTCGGCACCATCACCGCCGGCTTCCATGCCATACAAAGCGACGTCCTTGTCATCGAGGAAAGCCGTGAACAAGCCAATCGCGTTTGAGCCGCCGCCGACACACGCCACAGCAGCGTCTGGCAATTGTCCCGTGAGTTCGAGAACTTGAGCGCGCGCTTCGTCGCCGATACCTCGCACCAAGTCGCGGACCATGCTTGGGAACGGGTGCGGGCCGGCCGCCGTGCCAAAGAGATAGTGGGTGGAGTCGACCGTAGTAACCCAATCGCGCAGCGCCTCGTTGATGGCATCTTTCAGGGTTCGACTGCCGTTCGTCACCGGCACGACCTCGGCGCCTAGCAGTTCCATCCGAGCCACGTTGAGCGCTTGACGCTTGACGTCAACTTCACCCATATAGACAGTGCATTCAAGGTCCAGATAGGCACACGCGGTGGCCGAGGCAACACCGTGCTGACCGGCACCG
>JAAZCT010000303.1 GCA_012513165.1 Actinomycetales bacterium | reverse complement strand
GCGCACGAGCACTTCGAGCACGGCGTCTGCTTGCCGGCCGAACACGGCCCGGCTGCCCGGCTTGATGATCCCGGACTTCTCAATCGCGATATCGGTGATCGAAGTGCCTAAATAGTTGGAGTGATCGATGCCGATCGGGGTGACCACGGCGACGTCCGGATGCGCGACGCTGGTGGCATCCCACGTGCCTCCCATGCCCACTTCGACCACGCCCACGTCGATGGGCGCGTCGGCGAAAGCCGCGTACGCCATGCCGACGAGGGTCTCGAAGAAGGACAGCGGGTGTTCTTGGCTTTGGTCGACGAGGTCCGCATAGACGGCCACATCGGCGTATGCGTCCACGAACTGTTCGTCAGTGAGGGGTTCGCCGTCGAGGCAAATGCGTTCGTTTATGCGCTGCAGGTGCGGACTGGTGAACCGGCCGGTACGCAAACCGAGCGCGGTGAGCAGCGAATCGATCATCCGACTCGTGGACGTTTTACCGTTCGTGCCGGTCAGTTGAATGACGCGGTAGGCGTTTTGCGGGTCGCCCATGACGTCGCATAACGCTTGGATGCGATCGAGCGACGGTTCAAGTCGGGTTTCGGGCCAGCGAGCGAGCAACGCCAGTTCAACCTCGGGGAATGTGGGCCTCATCGGTTCCAGTATTCCAGTAGCTGTTGCGCGGCGCTGGCGCCGCCAACGAGATCGCGCCCATGGGGCGCTTCAGCCGCTGAGAACGTTTCGCCTGATAGCCGCGATATCGCTCTCGAGTTTGTCGAGGGCTGACGAGCCAACCGTGTCGCCGGTTGCCGAAACCGTCCAGCCTCTATCCACGGGCGGCGCCGGCCACATATCCTGAATATTGAGACGTGCGTTCACGTCTGCGGACGAGGGAGCAGTACCCGCCGAGACAAGACTGACTCATCCAGGAGTCGTCGTGGCGTGGATCGTACTGGCCCTGTCGGGTGCTCTTGAAACCGTGTGGGCCGTCGCGCTCGCCCAATCGAACGGGTTGCGCCGCTGGCGTCCCGTCGCCGTATTCGCCAGCGCGATGACCATCAGCATGGCCGGCTTGGCGTACGCGGTGCGCCAGATTCCGATCGGCATGGCCTACGCAGTCTGGACCGGAATCGGCGCCAGTCTGACCGTGGCCTGGGCGATGGCCACGGGCGCCGAAACGGCCCCGCTGCTGAAGGTGATCGTTATCGTTGGAATCATCGGCGCAACCCTCGGTTTGCGGTTTACTGAAGACACCTAGACTTGTCTCTTGTGACCAACACCCAAAATCGCGTTCCTGAAAAGCCCGTCCTCGAAGGCCTCGAAGCCGCGTGGTCGGCCCGCTGGGAAGAGCAAGGCACCTATCTGTTCGATCGTTCGAAGACTCGCGAACAGATCTACTCCATCGACACGCCTCCGCCGACCGTCTCCGGTTCGCTGCACGTCGGTCACGTTTTCAGTTACACCCACACCGATCTGATGGCTCGCTACAAGCGCATGCGCGGCCTCGAAGTGTTTTATCCGATGGGGGGGGACGACAACGGCCTGCCCACCGAACGCCGGGTGCAGAACTACTACGGCGTGCGCTGCGACCCGACCCTGCCCTACGACCCCGACTTCACCCCACCGCTTGAGGG
>JAAZCT010000302.1 GCA_012513165.1 Actinomycetales bacterium | reverse complement strand
CTACCGGGTTGGTTGAAGTTAACGATCTGCAAGAACTCGTCCGCGCGTGCCGCGACGGCGTCAATGAACGCCGAGACGTCATCGTCGGCCAGCCCGATCTGGGAGGGCCTGATGGCGGCGA
Organism: Actinomycetales bacterium; assembly: GCA_012513165.1. Classification (GTDB taxonomy): domain Bacteria; phylum Actinomycetota; class Actinomycetes; order Propionibacteriales; family Nocardioidaceae; genus Aeromicrobium. Next base: position 10,206 of record JAAZCT010000302.1, on the reverse strand, counting down.
GTCGGTAGTTACTGCGTCCGTGCTCGTCGCGAGGCACGAGCGTGTGCATCACGGATCCGCGCTGGAACACCACTTCGACGACAGCTTCGAGCGAGATGACCCCTGAGACTGCTGCGAGCGCGTTGTATTCGCCTACGGAGTGACCCGCGATGATGGCGCCTTCGACGTACGCGTCTGCTTCACGAAGTTCGGCGATCTGTGCCGCGCCAAGGACTGCCATTGCCACTTGCGTGAACTGCGTCAGGTAGAGGACGCCGTCGGGGTGCTTGTGCGTGACGCCGTGGGCGATGAGTTCGGTCGGATTATCGCGAACCACATTCAGAATCGAGAACCCCAAGGCGTGACGCGTGTGCTTGTCTGCTCGGTCCCAGATCGCTCTCGCTTCGGGGCAACGCTGATAGCCGTCCATCCCCATGCCTTTGCTTTGAATCCCTTGCCCGGGGAACGCATACGCAGTGACGGCGGGTTCGAGTCGGGCCGTGGCGGTCATGACCACGTCGCCGTTCGCCAGAACGGTCACGTCCACCAACTCGGCACCGGCCGACGTGTTGGTTTCGCTGCGCGGCAGCAAGCCAACTCGGTCAGCCTTCACTTCGATCGAGCTGCCCACAGCCACCGGAGCCATGAAGCGAGCGGTCCACGCAGTGATCTGGCGCCCAGTCTGTTCCGTCAGGGCATATTGAGCGTGCGCCGAGGTCCACATGCCGTGCACGATCGGTGCGCCGAGGCCCGCGAGTTGGGCGGCGGCCGCACTTGTATGGATGGGGTTGTGGTCGGTGGTGACGGCCGCGAACGCGCTCATATCGCGAGGGGCGGAGCCGGTAGTTCGGGCTCGCGTCTTGCGCCCGCTGGCGTTCGCCGTGATTCCGGTTCCGGCCGCTGGGAGTGGAGCCTCAAGTTCGATTGCGCCGACCCGTCCGGTGATCAGCAAGCGTTCCGTGAGCACAGCGCTGTCGCCGAGCGAAACCACGCAAGTGACGACGCGTCCGGCGACGGTGTCTTCGAGCGACACGAGTCGCCCAAGCACGTGGATCTCGGTTCCGCCGGTTGGCATGGGCCCCGTGATGTTGACCTGGTGGTCGAGGTGGACGAGGTCCAGCATCCCTTCCACCACAGGCTGCCCGCTCGGCGTCTTCGCTTCAGAAAGCAGTGCGAAAACCGTCGGCCAAGCGATGCCCACCAGCACATCGGGTGCGGGGTGCGAAACCGAGCTCTTGGTGGCGCCGCTGACGGCAGCGTGATCAGCGATCAGGTCGGCCGTCCAGACGTGTGTCGACTGGGCGACGGAGTCCACAACCTCTGGCAGCCGGCTCGCGACGGCACCCTCAACAATCGCTTTCGCGGTGAACACCGCGTTCTGAGTCGTCACGCGCAGCGCGTGCCCTCGGGCAGTCTCGTCATCGACGATGAAGTCGATCGTCACGTCTCGGTACCGATCGAGCGGCAGCACGAATCGTGCGCCCGTGTCAGTCGACTGCAGTTTCGCGCCGGTCGTGGCGTGCTCCACTGCGTCCGGATCGAGCACGATCCACGTGCCGCCGATCTGATGCACCGGGTTCTTGATCATGCGGCCGGCCCACGTCACATCTGGTGCTGCCAAAACTTGGGAGACACCGTGCGCGGCGGGCTCGGTCCGGCGGCGGCCGGCAACCCGAAGCGGCGCTGCGCCTGCGGCCAGAACCGCGTCCAAGCACGCGTCTTCGAACCGTTGCAAGAGTTCAGCGACCGGCTCGTTTGCGCGAGTGATCCCCGCGACCGAGGCGATTCCCGGGATGACGCACACCTGATCGGCGTCGTAGCGATCGTCGTGTGCTTGCCACAGCGAATCAGAACGCCACCAGCGGCGCACTTCCCCGTCGATAACGGGCACGAAGTTGACGGGTTTACCGGGCCTGCGGCACACCTCCACAAAGAACAGTCGGTCGGCCGGATGGAGCGTCAGTTCGTAGAGGTCCGCGAACCTAGCTTCCAGTTGCGCAACGGCCAGCGGCCCGTTTTCGACGTCAGTGACTGTGGCAAACGCGCTCGCGACAGTGCCACGATCTTCGGCAACGAGGCGCGCTTCGGTGCGCTGCACGAGCGCGTGGAATCGCTCTTGCCAACTCGAATCGAGCCATGCCGGATTCCCTTGAGCGTCGAAACCGCTGAGTTCCACGAACCGATCCAACAACTGGCCGTAGGTCATGGTCGCCAGGTCACCGAACCATGGCTTCGCCGTGCGGTTGAGTGCCTCGACGATTTCGTCGTGTCGAGACTGGACGGCGTCTGCGTCGCCAGCCACCTCGTCCAGCAAGCGACCGGTACGCGAGAAGGCGTTGTCAATTTCGTGCAGATCTGCGCCGAGTTGGCTGCGGGCAGAGGCCATATTGTTGACCGCTTGACCGGCGCCTACCCACGTGTCGCTTCCTTGGGTGGCTACCAGCAGGTCTTTGACTTGAGGCGACGTCGTCGCTTCGAGGGTCGCCATCGCGGCCGTCCCCACCAAGACACCATCGAGTGGCATGTCTGGTTGGCCATGTTGACGAGCCCACGCGCCGGTGAGGTACTCGGCAGCGATCTTGGGCGTGCCGATGCCGCCGCCAACACACACCACCAGGTTCTCGCGTTGCCGCAGGTCGGCATAGGTGCTGATCAGTAGTTCGTCGAGGTCTTCCCATGAATGGTGTCCGCCGGCTTTTCCGCCCTCGATTTGGATGATGATCGATACGTTGGGGTCAGTCTTGGCGACCGTGTCAGCGATGGCCAACACTTGACGAATCTGTTGCACGGTTCCGGGTTTGAACACGGTGTGGGTGATGCCCAGGTCGCGCAGTTCACTCACGAGTGACACGGCTTCGTCAAGTTCGGGGATACCTGCCGTAACGATGACTCCGTCGATCGGGCTGCCGGCACTGCGGGCCTTCTGCACCAGACGTTTACCGCCCAGATGCAATTTCCACAGATACGGGTCGAGGAACAGCGCGTTGAACTGGAAGGTCGCTCCTTCGTCGAGTAGTCCACCGATTTCGTGCATCCGCTCGGTGAAGATCTCTTCGGTCACTTGGCCTCCGCCGGCCAGTTCGGCCCAGAAGCCCGCATTAGCCGCGGCCGCAACGATGGCCGAGTCCACGGTGGTGGGTGTCATGCCCGCCAACAGCACCGGGGATTTTCCGGTCAGTCGCGTGAACTTCGTTTCGACTCGCTGGGAACCGTCGGGCAGCGTGACGGCGCGAGGCGCGTAGTGCGCCCAGGCTTGTGTGCGTGCCGGTCGGGCACCTACTTTGGTGAGGTTTCGGTGGCCTTCACTCGTGGTGCTGGCCACGACTCCGACTCCACGCGGGCGTGTCTCGGCGGCGACTAGGCGGGATGCGAGATCGTTTGGGCCAAGATCCAGCACCCATTCGACGCCAGCGTCGAGCGCTTGGTTGACGCTGGCTACCCAGTCGAGTGGGTCGATGATCGCTCGTTGGGTCAACGCAGCCGCGTGGGCGCCATCAAAGCCGATCTTTTGGGCCCACTCAGAAACCAGAGCGGTGGTTTCGCTCAGGTCTGGATGGTGGAACGCAAGCCCAGCTTCGACGTGCTCGATCACGGGAGCGAAACCGGCTCCTCCGGTTGTCTTGCGGTCCCGCAGCTGCCGGTCGGATTCGGCGGCGGCCTCCAGCACTGACACGGCCCGAGCAATGTCGGCTTCGCGGCCAGACACCACGATCGTGCGGCGCCCGTTGCGCAGATTGGCATGCACGTCGATGCTGCTTAAGAGTTCGATCACGTGGGCGGGGTTCACGTTGCTCACCGAAATCATGGCGCGCCCCAGCAAGTTGCGGCGCGCGCCCACGATCTGGGCGGCAATGCCGATGAGCCTCGCAATCGTGAGCACTTCGATTGCCGGGATACCTTGAACGACTTCGACAGCCAAGGCTCCTTGGGAGTGCCCGATGACGGCTGCTGGTCGGTGGCGACGTACGTCTAGCCCCTGACGTTCCAGTGCGGAGAGTCCCAGCAACTGGGTGAGTGTGATGCCCGGTATCGAATAGGCCGGGGCTAACAATTCGGTCGCGGTGGGCCCGGGCGGCGCGTCGACGTTCTCGATGCTTTCGTCGAGTGCGCCGGCGTCCACCCAGGTGAGCACGTCGAACGCGTGCGGAACCTTCGCCAGTTCTGATGTGAGTGGTGCCAGTAGTTCGTCAGATTGTTGCACCAATTTCGCTAGTTCACGCTCTGCTCCGAAACGCCGAACGATGTGAGTTAGGGAGTCCAACCACGGCCCACCTTGGCCGCCGAACGCAATAGCGTATCGGGTTCCTTGGTTGAGGTCGTCCAGTAACGAGGTTTCGGCGTTCCGTGGTTGAGGCGTAGCAAGATTGCGTGAAGTGTCCAACAAAGTCATGTTTGCCATCATGACACAAACATGAGGAAAGACTCACATTAGATATGAGGAATTACTCATGTTTTACCTAGCCCTAGATGTGAGATGGGTCACACCCACCTAAGCCGAAACACCCAGCCAGAGTCCGATGCCAGCGGCAACAACAGCAATACCAAGTACCCCGAAAGCGTTTGAAAAGCCGGCGAATATCCGGCCTTCACGGATCAGTCGGACCGTGTCGTAACTCGCGCTCGAGAATGTGGTGTAACCGCCCAGCAGGCCAGTCATCACCACGGCTGCCCAGACAGGCGCAGATTTTTCGCTCAGCACCACGCCAGCCGTGAGGCCCATCAGCATTGAGCCACTGATATTGACAAACCACAAGCCCCAGGGAAACTCGGATTCGGGCCAACGGGTCTGCACGAGGTACGTCGCCAGACCGTCAGACACGTAGCGCAGCACCGCACCCAGACCGCCGACCGCCGCGATGAGCAGCAAGGCCCCCCAGGTCAGATCGCTCATGCAGCTTCACCTCGCTCGGGCGGCACGTCGCCGAGCCGGTACTTTCCTAGGACGGCACCGAGCAGAACACCAAGCAACGTCGCAAGCACGCCCACGATCACGGTGGCAAGCCCGTAGCCAAGGGCAGCGAGAACCTGCCCATCGCGGGTCAATTCGGCGATGATAAGCGCGAGTGCGCTGTAGGTGGTGAACCCGCCAAAGAAGCCCGCGCCGAGCAACAGTCGCAAACGATGCGCCCGGCCGGTCTCGGAAGAGTCACGAGCGAGCGCTTCGAGCAGTACGCCCAAACCGAACGCGCCCAGCATGTTGACCCCGAACGTCGCTACGGTCAGGTGCTCAGTACCGGCTAGTTCGCCTGCAAGAGCACGAGCCAGCGTGCCGATCGCGCCACCAACAAACACCAACAACAAACGAGAAATCGTGAGGGACCCGAGCCAACTGCTCGGACCCTCGCGATCGATGGTCACACGAGCCTCACACGCCGCCGGGCAGCATGAGACCGCCATCAACTTCAAGACACTTGCCGGTCATCCACGCAGCATCCTCCGACAGCAAGAACGCCACGACGCCCGCGATGTCTGCTGGAACACCGAGACGCTTGAGTGGGTATTCGGCAGCCACTTCTTCCTCACGGCCTTCGAACAAGGCACTAGCGAACTTCGTCTTCACGACGGCCGGCGCCACTGCGTTCACGCGAATCGTCGGAGCAAGCTCGAGAGCAAGTTCCTCGGTCACGTGAATCACGGCAGATTTCGATGCCCCATACATTCCGATCATGGGTGCTGGCTTGAGCCCAGCGATCGACGCCACGTTGACGACGGCTCCGCCGTTCTCTTGTAACGACGCCGCATACGCCTTTTGTGTCCACGACAACATCGCCAGCACGTTCACTTCGAAGATCTTGCGAGCGGGTTCCAGGTCCATCTCGATCATGCGGCCATACGTCGGGTTGATGCCCGTGTTGTTGACCAAGAAATCAAGACCACCAAAACGGTCGATAGCGGTTGCGATGGCTTCGTCTTGGTGAGCCGCATCGTCAGCAGCACCAGCCACGAACGTCGCGTTGTCGGCACCAAGGTGAGCCACCGCTTCGGCCAGAGCGTCTGGCTTGCGGGCGGTGATCACCACCTTGGCGCCGTCAGCGACCAGTCGCTCAGCAATGCCTAAACCGATCCCCCGGCTCGCGCCGGTGACGATGGCTACTTTGCCTGCGAATCTGCTCATCAGCTCAAGCGCTCCAACACCATGGCCATGCCCATGCCGCCGCCAACGCACATCGACTCGACGCCGAATTGTTTGTCGTGCCACTGCAGCGAGTTGATCAACGTGGAGGTGATGCGTGCGCCGGTCATGCCGAAAGGGTGACCGACAGCGATCGCGCCGCCGTTGATGTTGAGTTTGTCGAGCGGGATGCCCAATTGCTTGGCCGAACCCCAGGCCTGCACTGCGAAAGCTTCGTTGATCTCGTAGAGGTCGATGTCGTCGATGCCCATGCCCGCGTTCTTCAACGCGGCCGGAATCGCTTCAACCGGACCGAGGCCCATGATCTCTGGCGACAGGCCAGTCACAGCAGTCGAGACGATGCGAGCCAAGGGCGTCAAGCCGAGTTCTTTGGCCTTCGTGTCGCTCATGATGACAACGGCAGCAGCACCGTCGTTGAGCGGGCAAGCGTTGGCAGCGGTGACGGTTCCGTCGGGACGGAACACGGGCTTGAGTCCACTCACGCCTTCGAGGGTGACGCCAGCGCGTGGGCCATCATCGGTGGACGCAATCGAGCCATCAGGCAGGGTGACGGGCGTGATGTCTTTGGCCCAGAAACCATTAGCGATGGCTTGCTCTGCCAAGTTCTGGCTACGAACACCAAACTCGTCTTGTTCCTGACGGCTCATGCCCAGGTGCTGCGCCACGTTCTCGGCGGTCTGTCCCATGGTGATGTAAAGGTCGGGCAGCAGTCCGCTTTCGCGCGGGTCGACCCACGTGTCGGCACCACCTTCGGCGCGCTTCGCGGTGCGAGCGATTGCGTCAGCGAACCTCGGGTTTTCGGTACCCGGGACGTCGGCGAAACCGAAACCAAAACGGCTTACGGTCTCAACGCCAGCGGACAAGAACACATCGCCTTCGCCGGCCTTGATCGCGTGGTATGCCATGCGCGTGGTCTGCAAAGACGACGAGCAATAGCGGTTGACGGTCACGCCAGGCAGGTGATCCATGCCAGCAGCCACGGCAACAGCGCGGCCGAGGTTGTGTCCCGCTTCGCCGGCAGGTTGGCCCACACCGAGCATCAGATCAACGATGTCTTTGCGGTCCAGTTCTGGGACTTTGCCTAGCGCGGCCTCGACCATTTGCACGGTGAGGTCGTCGGGGCGCATGTCTTTCAGGGAGCCTTTTCCGGCGCGTCCGATTGGCGAACGAGCGGTTGAGACGATTACTGCTTCAGTCATTTCCAGGTCCTTTCTCAGAAGCCGAGGTCTCGGCCGATGAGTTCCTTCATGATTTCGTTTGATCCTGCCCAAATCTTGGTCACTCGAGCATCGCGCCAAGCGCGGGCGACACGGTATTCGTTCATGAAACCGTAGCCACCGTGCAACTGCACACAATCGTCGAGCACGTCGTTTTGAACTTCGGCCGACCACCATTTCGCTTTGGCTGCGTCGATGGCGGTGAGCTTACCTTCACTATGCGCCAAAACCGCTTGATCTACATAGGCTTCAGCCACTTCGATCTTGGTGACGAGTTCAGCGAGCAGGAACTTGTTGTGCTGCAGCGAACCAATCGACTGACCGAATGCTTTGCGGTCGTGGCAGTACTGAATCGTTTCTGCCAAGATCTGCTTGGCGTGGGCCACGTTCGACACTGCGGCACCAAGGCGCTCTTGCGGAAGCTTCTGCATCATGGCGATGAAGCCGCCACCGATCTCACCGATGATGCGGTCGTCGCCGAGGCGGATGTTCTCAAAGAACAATTCAGCGGTGTCGGACTCTTCTTGTCCGACCTTGTCGAGTTTGCGGCCGCGGCTGAAGCCTGGGTCGGTGGCTTCGATACCGAACAGCGTGATGCCTCGGGCACCCTTCGAAGGATCGGTGCGCACTGCAGTAACCACGAGGTCTGCGGAGAATCCGTTGGTGATGAATGTCTTGGAGCCGTTGATGACCCACTCGTCGCCGTCGCGCACCGCGGTGGTGCGAAGAGCTGCGAGGTCGGAGCCTCCGCCCGGTTCGGTCATGCCGATGGCTGTCAGGATTTCACCACTAGCGCAGCCGGGCAGCCAGCGTTCTTTTTGGGCTTGGGTGCCCAAGTGGACGATGTAGGGAACCGTGATGTCTGCGTGGATTCCAGTGCACGAGGCGAGTGCCGCGTTCACCTTGCTCAGCTCTTCGGCGAAGATCGCGTTGAAGCGGAAGTCTTGCGCATCGGATCCGCCGAACTCTTCAGGGATCTCAAGGCCGAGGAAACCTTCGGCCCCGGCATCGAGCCAGAACTGGCGCGGCAGCGACTTGGCAGCAAGGTGCTCTTCGAGTTCCGGGGTAACCTTCTTCGCGAGGAAGGCTGCGGCTGATTGCCTAAACGCTTCGTGGTCTTCGGTATAGATCGTGCGGTCCATGACGGCCTTTCGCTTTCATTGCGCGACGAACGGTCGAGCGCAGGGTACTGTTACTTAAATACTAAGCGCTTGCTTAGTATGGCGGTGCATTGGCATCGTGTCCATCAAGAGAGATCACATGACGACGAACAACACTGACGGCACTACTGCAAGCACGGACGCACGCGTTCGGTTGCTTGATGCCGCCCGTCAGGCGTTCGCCGAAAAGGGCTACTCCGGCACCACGACTCGCGATATCGCCTCGCGCGCAGGCATGAGCCCAGCAGCCGTGTATGTGCACCACCGCACAAAAGAAGACTTACTGTTCGAGATCTCTTTGAGTGGCCACAAGGCTGCTCTCGAGGTCATCAATTCGGCAGCTGCTGCTCACGAGGTTCCGCTGGATCAGATCGCCGCAATGGTGCGCGAGTTCAGCCGCTGGCATGCGATTTACAGCCGTACGGGTCGAATCGTGCAATACGAGTTCGGGTCTCTTACCCCTGAACATCGGGCCGAAATCGCCGGATATCGCCGCGGGATCGAGGAACGAGTCCGCGAATCGCTCGCTGCGGGCGTAGCCGATGGAACCCTCGATGTCGCCGACATTCCAGGCACCGCGCTCGCTCTACTCAGCCTCAGCATCGACTTGGTCCGCTGGTATGAGCCAGGCGGAAAGATCGCTCCAGATGAGATTGCCAATCTCCACGCCGCTCTCGCCACCAAGATGATTGCCATGCAAGGCGCTTAACTGCTGCGCGAGAATGACCATGCACATTATTTCACAGCAGTCAGAACTAGGTCGCTTTCAACAAGGTGCCGCATTAGTGATGTATGGCGGCGCCGACTGCAGGGTGTGTGTGGCCGTCAAACCGAAACTCGAAGCGATGCTCGCCGCAGAGTTCCCGTGCATGGAGGGTGTTTATCTCGATTGCCAAGGCGGAGCTGCTGCAATCTGCGCTCAGCAGGGCCTGTTCTCGATACCTGTGGTGCAAGTTTGGTTCGAGAGCCGAAAGTATGCCGAGTTTGTCCGCGTGTTCTCGGTTCACGAAGTACGGGACGCTATCGCAAAGCCGTATCAACTGGCGTTCGAGTAACTCGGCGCGTCTACTTGAGACGCAGCCGACCGGTGCGTCAACCAACGAACCGCGGCCACGTAGATCACCGAAACCGCAACGATCGCTACGAGCGAGGGGTAGTGCAGTTGCTCCGGGGAAACTGGCATCGCAGTGTCGTCGGCAAGCAGTTCATTACCGGGAACCAGCCACCAGTTGAGCCACACGAGGGGCACCATCACCACGACCCACCCTGCGATTGCGCCGAGCGCGAGTTTTTGTGAAGCCGATCGCGAAACTACCAGCAGCGCAACGGTCGCGACTGCGACCACGAAGATGACCTGCCAAAACAAACCGTTGAAACCTAGAAACAGAAAATCAAACATTATGCCCCATGCATCGGGCCAATTTCTTGTCCATTTTTGATACGCGCCAGCAACTACTGGTTGTACAAGAGTCTACTGCAACCAGTAAAACCAAGCACCGAATCCATGCCACATAACATGAACGAGAATCGGGTGGGCCGCGTTAGCAGCTCACCCGATTCTTACCGTATTCAAACGGCTACTTCTTCACGGCGACTTTCACGTTCTTCGACACCGGCGCCGCTGTTCCGGCACCCAGATACCGGACCGAATAGGTCTTCTGGGTCTGCTGCACGTTTAGGTGACAGTGGTGACCTGACCTACAGTTTGGTTTCCACG
>JAAZCT010000301.1 GCA_012513165.1 Actinomycetales bacterium | reverse complement strand
TGGCGAACTCAGAGTCCGCAAACCGACGACCCGCTTCGAGCACAGCGACCTTGTAGCCCTTTTCGGTGAGGCGCAACGCCGAGACGCTGCCGCCGAAGCCGGAGCCGACGATGATGACATCATGATCGAATTGTGTGACGCGCTTAACTTTTGGCATGGTCTGATCCTAGCCACACCAAGGCCAATTCGATCCCAAATTTCGTGAACGTCGAAAGTTAGCCCAGCACCACTTCGACGCGCTGGAACTCTTTGAGCTCCGAGTAGCCGGTGGTGGCCATCGCACGACGCAACGCACCCACAAGGTTCATCGTGCCGTCCGTGACCGAGGACGGACCGAACAGCACCTGCTCGAGAGTACCCACAGTTCCCACGTCGACGCGTTCGCCGCGTGGCAGGACCGAGGGCCACGCTTCCGCGCCCCAGTGGAAGCCCTGGCCGGGCGATTCGGTGGCGCGTGCGAACGGCGAACCGATCATCACCGCGTCAGCACCACAAGCGATAGCTTTGGCGATATCGCCGCTTCGCCCAATCGAACCGTCCGCGATGACGTGTACGTAGCGTCCGCCCGATTCGTCGAGGTAGTCGCGGCGAGCAGCAGCAACATCAGAGACGGCCGAAGCCATCGGCACGGAGACGCCTAAGCCCGAACGGGTGGTGTGGGTTGCTCCCCCGCCGAATCCGACAAGCACGCCAGCCGCGCCCGTGCGCATCAAGTGCAGTGCCGCTTGGTGGGTGGCACAACCGCCCACGATCACAGGCACGTCCAGTTCGTAGATGAACTCCTTCAAGTTCAACGGTTCGGTCTGGCCCGAAACGTGTTCGGCCGAGACCGTGGTGCCGCGGATGACGAACAAGTCGACGCCTGCAGCAACCACCACGTCAGCGAACTGTTTCGTGCGCTGCGGCGAGAGCGCGCCCGCCACGGTCACGCCGGCTTCGCGCACTTGACGCAAACGCTCAGTGATGAGTTCGGCCTTAATCGGCTCGGAGTAGATCTCTTGCAAACGGCGAGTTGCGGCGGGGCCTTCGAGGGTGGCGATCTCGTTCAAGATGCTGGTGGGGTCTTCGTAGCGAGTCCACAGACCTTCGAGATCCAACACGCCGAGACCACCGAAGCGGCCCAAAGCGATAGCGGTTTCGGGGCTCATCACCGAGTCCATCGGTGCTGCGATCAACGGAAGATCAAACCGGTAGGCATCGAGTTGCCACGCCGTCGACACTTCCTCGGGATCGCGGGTTCGCCGGCTGGGAACGATCGCAATATCGTCGAAGTGGAACGCCTGTCGGCCTCGCTTGGCCATACCAATGTCAATGCTCACACCCTCAAGGGTAGTCAAACCATCGACAGCAGCGACAAGGACAGCCTCAAATCGTCACAAGATCGTGTAGTTCGGCGCCTCGACCGTCATTTGGATGTCGTGCGGGTGGCTCTCTTTGAGGCCGGCCGCAGTGATCCGCACGAAGCGTCCTTTGTCTTGCAATTCTGGAATAGAACGCGAACCGACGTAGAACATGGACTGGTGCAGGCCGCCAATAAGCTGGTGCGCAACGGTGGACAGCGGACCGCGATAGGCGACCCGACCTTCGATGCCTTCGGGGACGATCTTGTCGTCGCTAGCAACGTCGGCCTGGAAGTAACGGTCTTTGGAGTAAGACTTCTTACCGCGCGAAGCCATCGCTCCGACCGAGCCCATGCCTCGGTACGTCTTGAACTGTTTGCCCGAAACGAAGATCAGTTCGCCGGGACTTTCCTCACAGCCCGCCAACAGCGAGCCGACCATGACGGTGTCTGCACCGGCCACGATCGCTTTGGCAATGTCGCCGGAGTATTGCAAGCCACCGTCAGCAATGACGGGCACGCCGGCAGGTTTCGCTGCGAGGGACGCTTCGTAAACGGCTGAAATCTGTGGGACGCCCACACCTGCGACGACACGCGTGGTGCAGATCGATCCGGGGCCCACGCCCACCTTGACCGCGTCGACGCCCGCATCGATGAGTGCTTGAGCCCCCGCACGGGTGGCGACATTGCCGCCAATGATCTGCACGCCGTTGAAAGCCGGATCTGCTTTGAGCCTGCGCACCATCTCGAGCAATGCGGTTGCGTGACCGTGAGCCGTGTCTACAACGAGCACGTCCACGCCGGCTTCCATCAACCCGCCGGCACGCTCATACGCATCACCGAAGAAACCAACGCCAGCGCCCACAAGGAGGCGGCCTTCGGCGTCTTGGCTTGCGAGCGGGTACTGCTCGGACTTGCCGAAGTCCTTGACCGTGAT
>JAAZCT010000300.1 GCA_012513165.1 Actinomycetales bacterium | reverse complement strand
TTCACAGTCAGGGTGCCGATGCCTCTGGCTTGCAGTTCGGCTTTGAGCGCTTTGGTGTGAAAAGGCAACGGTGCGATCACGCGGAACCACGCACCGAGGTAGCCCGAGTCGCCGTCAGGTTCGGTGTTGCTGGTGACCCAGGCGATCTTCGGGTCGAGCAGGTGCCCGTCGATGTCTTGCGCGAACTCGGCCACGAGGCCCGCGCGGATCACGGCGTCGTCCGGTTCGATCAGGAAATGCTGCGCCGGGCCCGACGTTGCCGCAGTGTCTCGGCTGGTCAGCGTAGTGCCGGATGGGAGCACCGTGGCTCGGCGTTGAATCGCGCTGCCAAACCCGGCCCCCCACAGGCTCGCTTCCACGAGGGCCCCGCCGTCGCTGACCCATTCGGCTTCGACGCTCGCCGGAATATCCGCATGGGCGATGCCGGGCATCACTTTTGCTACTGCACGTCCCTGCAAGAGTTCGCTCACGAAGTCCCACGAAGGTTGCAGTCCGTCGAGGCTGAACACGCGACCGCGTCCGTCTCGGCGAGCAGGGTCAACGAACGCGACTTCTTCGGGCCCAAGTTCGGTGGCGAGTGCGTCGCCGAGTTCCACCGTCCCGGGCAGCGAGAGTGCTTCGAGGTTCGCTCGAGCCAACTGAACGCGCACCGGATCGAGATCGACCCCACGAACCGTCAAGCCTGCTTGCGCGCACGCGATGAGGTCGCCACCGATCCCGCAACCAAGATCCACGATCGAGGTGACGCCCAAGTCATTCAGCCTGCGGGCGCGGTGCTGAGCCACTGACATACGAGTGGACTGTTCGAGCGCATCGCGGGTGAACCACATGAATGCGGCAGCTTCGCCGAACTTGGCTTGGGCTTTGCGGCGCAGCGCGTGTTGGCTCATCGCGGCGGCCACGAGTTCGGGGGAGTGGTTCCTACGCAACCGGGTCCCCAACGCCAACTCGCTCAATAGAGGTTCGAGTTCGGCAATGGTGTCGAGGAGTGCGCGTCCGTCAGCGCTGAGCAGGGCTGCGGTGGTGTCCTCATCCATGACATTCATTGTGGACGGCTCGTGTTTGGCGCGCGTTGAGGGGAGGGCGAAGCTGTTGGGTGTGGACCTGAACTAGTTGTTTGTGTGGGGCCACCTGGTGAAGTTGACCAGCAGCGGCGGTTCCTGGGGAGTCTTGCTGAGATCGAACCACGCCAAGCTAAATTGGTCGTCCTCGAACGATGAAATCCCTGGGAGTTCCTTAGCGCTGTGGTCAGGACTGAAAACGACCAAGCCGTATTTGGCGGGATCGAACCCGCCCCTTTTGATGGTGTCTGCAAGGACCCATGCCCATGCTTCTACGGCAACCTCGGAGTCGTCGATCGTACGGGAATTTTCGGTGTGCCATCGCGCTATCTCGTTAAGATCAGTGGACGCAAACTCGATCGTTTCGACTCCGGACGGGTACAACGGGTTGCGGGAAAGGCTCTCGAGATATGCGGGAGTGATTGCGGGAGAGCGGTGCTCCCAGAAGACCGGATGGGTGCGCTTTTCGAACGACTCGAGGTCTCGGTTTTCCACGGCTGTGAACCACTCGTCCAGAGTGGCTTCCAGGTTCGTTGCGCGATTGGTTGAGTCGGGTCCCTTGCGAGTCGGTGCGTGGTCGTTGCTAACCGGGCTGGTGAAGATCAGGGCCACGATGATGCCAACAAAAAGGGCAAGTGTGATCAGGCCACCCAGAACCACGATGATCGAGGTCTTGTTGCTGCTCGCGGTTGCCGGTTTCGGTTCGACTCGTGGCCGAAAACTATCGTCCGAGGTGAGAGGTGCGGCACCCGAATCGTCATCGAGATGCGGCTCAGTGTTGTTCATCGGTTCCCTTGCCGTGAGAGTGATCCAGCGTTCGAAGCCTATGGCAAACACGCGCGGGTTGGGGCGGGCGGCAAAAGATGTTCTCGCTGAGTAGAGCGCTCAAGCTTTATGCTATGCGGGGTTCAGTAGTAGACCGCGAGAAGTCGTGGGTTTCGTCCGGATTCCTTGCGGAGATCGAACAGCGCATACGACGAACTACCCGCCAGATTCTGCCTCGTTTTCAAGGTTTTGCTGCTGAAATCGGGGCGAAACCCAACAAAGCCGATGTCGTCGGGGTCGAGCCCTAGTTCGGATTGCCAGACCTCGCGAAGATCTTCAACATCTTGAGGGCCAGTCGTTTCCCCCGCGAGATCACCAAAGTGGAAGGCAGTCTCGTCCACGTCGGTAGACGAAAATTCGACGTTTTTGATTCCGGTGGGAAAGTAATCATGTCGGCGGGCGGTCTCAAAAGAGATGCGGGCACTCGAGTTGTTCGTTGCCCACATCTGCGGGTGCGATAGCTCTTTGAAGCGCTCGAAATCGTTTTCGTTAACTGCATCGACCCACGCGTTGAGGCTGGCCTCCATGCGGGCTTCATCATCTCGCGGCGTACCCATAACGACGATGGCAGCACTCAGTGCGACCACAAGTAGGAGCGCGAAAGCTCCCACGGATACAGAAGCGATCGCGGTTTTGTATGTGCGGAGAACGCCCGGGTGTGTTGGCGCAACGCAGTCTGTCACCAAGAGGTCGTGTGGTGGAGTCGGCGGTGACCCGACATGGTGCGTCCACGCTGATCCATCCCACCAGCGGTAGGTGCTTTGCCCATCGTCGTACCAACCGGGAACCGGATTCATGAGTTTTCGTTCGCCTTTCTGCGATGCTGCGATCAGAGTGGCAGGAAATCCCATGTAAAAGCGATGGGGAGGGGTCACCACGCGAGTCGTCGCCGATGGCATCGTGGGAGTCGGCGCACGTGGGCGATCACATTGCGTTAGCACTCGCTTGGGTTGAGTGCTAACGCAGTGCTAATCTGGATGGTGGCGCTTGCGTTACGTGAGTGCCGTTACCCGAAGCTCAAAGAATCATTGCCGAAAGGGGAGGTCGACAAGTGTCGGTCACCATTAAGCCGCTCGAAGATCGCGTCGTAATCAAGGCTCTCGCAGCAGAGCAGACCACCGCATCCGGATTGGTCATTCCTGACACCGCCAAGGAAAAGCCTTCCGAAGGTGAAGTAGTTGCCGTAGGCCCAGGTCGTTTCAACGACGAAGGCGACGACCGCATCCCCATGGATGTCAACGTTGGCGACAAAGTCATTTTCAGCAAGTACGGCGGAACTGAAGTCAAGTACGGCGGAGAAGAGTTCCTTATTCTCTCGGCCCGTGACATTCTCGCTGTTATTGCTTGATCCTGTGGCCCCGGTTTCCTCGTGAGGCCGGGGTTTCAGAGTTCTGGCGCCTCCCCGGCGCACCCCAATTTCATACCCACCACACCAGCAGGAACGGTTCATGCCAAAGATTCTGGAATTTGATGAGGACGCACGCCGCGCCCTTGAACGCGGTGTCGACAAGCTCGCCGACACCGTCAAAGTGACCCTCGGCCCCAAGGGCCGCTACGTCGTACTCGACAAAAAGTGGGGCGCCCCCACCATCACGAACGATGGTGTTTCGGTGGCTCGCGAGATCGAACTCGACGACCCGTTTGAAAACCTCGGCGCACAGCTCGCCAAAGAGGTTGCCACGAAGACCAACGACATCGCTGGCGACGGCACCACCACGGCGACAGTGTTGGCTCAAGCCATGGTTCACGAAGGCTTGCGCGCGGTTGCTGCCGGCGCGAACCCGATCTCGCTCAAGCGCGGTATCGAAGCTGCAGTTGAAGCCGTCACGGCCGAACTGCACTCGCGTGCTCGCGAAGTAGACAGCGTCGCCGATATGACCTCGGTTGCCACGGTTTCTTCACGTGATTCGCACATCGGTGATCTCATCGCTGAAGCCTTCGACAAGGTCGGCAAAGACGGCGTCATCACCGTTGAAGAGTCCAACACCATGGGTACTGACCTCGAATTTACTGAGGGCATGCAGTTCGACAAGGGCTACCTTTCCCCGTACATGGTCACTGACCCTGAACGCATGGAAGCAGTCCTCGACGATCCGTACATCCTCGTGAACCAGGGCAAGATCTCGGTTCTGGCTGAACTGCTCCCACTGTTGGAGAAGGTCGTTCAGGCCGGTAAGCCGCTGTTCATCATCGCTGAAGACATCGATGGCGAAGCGCTCTCCACGATCGTGGTTAACAAGATCCGTGGCACGTTCACCTCGGTTGCCGTCAAGGCTCCTGCGTTCGGTGACCGCCGCAAGGCCATGCTGCAAGACATCGCCACCCTGACTGGCGCCACTGTCGTCACTCCTGATGTGGGCCTCACACTCGATCAGGGTGGTCTCGAAGTGCTTGGTACTGCTCGTCGCGTTGTTGTCACCAAAGACGACACCACGATCATCGACGGTGCTGGCGAAGCTGCTGAAGTTGAAGGCCGCGTCAACCAGATCAAGGC
>JAAZCT010000299.1 GCA_012513165.1 Actinomycetales bacterium | reverse complement strand
GTTGAAAGGGTTAACACATGTCGTGGAGTGCTGAGGTCCCGTTCAACAACCTTCCCGCACTGCCTCCTGAGGGCATTGACCTGGAACCCAAGCGAGTGCTTCTAGTTTGACTGTCGCGTTCGTACTGAACGTTCTCGCCAAACCCTGAAGTCTTAAGAAGCCGCGCGCAGAGGCTCTTCGATTACCTTGGCGAGCAGGTCGACAACACTGGGCAAAGGACTGGCGCAGATAGCCGCAGCCTCCTTGCTTGGCACCCCGAACATGCGCAGGATGTCTTCGGTCACCTTGTCTGTCAGCTCCGCGTGGTCTGCCGCCGGGTCGTCGTGGACAGCGTGCCCAAGGGCGAAAGCCGCGCCGCCAGCAATCAGTAAAGCGGGGTAAGGGTCAGCCAAGGTAAACCTGCCGGTCTCGCAGCCGCGGGTGATGTCTCGCAAAGCCCGCGGACCCAAGCCGTAATCGGAGGTAATTATCGACATGCCGCGCGACAAGATCACGTGACTAATCTCCGGCGCGGCCCTGTGCATGCGGCCGGTGAGCCGGTAGCTGCGTGCGAACACTTCTGCGGGGTCCTCGAGCTCTTCGCTCCAGGCGTCTAAAACAGACCCTTGGAGTTCTAGTGCTGCCTCCACGGCAACGTGGAACAGGTCTTCCTTGGTCTCGAAGTGGTTGTAAAACGACCCCATCCCGACGTCGGCGAGCTCAGTTATTTCTAGAACCGGAACGTTCACGCGGTCTTCGGCGAGCAGTTTCTGAGCGGCACGGATCAATGCTGCTCGGGTCTGCGCCTTTCGGCGCTCGCCGCGCTTGCGTGCTGCAGCAGCGACCGCTTCCGACATTGAACGCTCCTCACGTTGGTGGACTTATGCTAACACCTCCCGTCTGTTTTGACGATTTCGTCATTCAGGACTTGACAAGGCCCAATTTGTAAATGAGGATTTCGTCAAGTACAAACTCGATGAGGCGGCGATGAGCACACACCACACCCATAACGACTTGCACAGCGAGCAAGGCGGCTTGCCGGGGGAGCACCCCGGCCGTGCGAAGAACCCGGTCATCAAGGTGCGCGATTTGGCATGGCTAGAGTTCGAAAAGCCGGATCTCGCCGGGGCAGAGATCTTCGGACACGCTTTCGGATTCGCGACCAGTTACAAGGACAGCGACGAGCTGCACCTGCGAGGCACCATGCCCGGCAGCCCGGCAGTCATCGTCCGACGAGGCTCCAAGTCCCGCTTCACTGGTCCCGCTTTTCTGGCGGCTGACGACGCTGACCTGTTCACGCTGGCCAGCCACCTCGACACGACCGTCGCCTCGCTTCCAGAGAACCTCGGTGGACTCACTGTCGACACGCTCGCCCCCAGCGGCGCCCGAGTCCGGGTGGTCTCGGGCGTTCACCAGCTCCCGGCGTTGCAGTCCCAGCGGCCGCTGGTCTACAACGTCGGAGGAAAGATCGCCCGCGAGAACGCGACGCAACGCCCACCGCGTGAACCTGCGAAGGTCGAACGCCTCGGTCACGTCGTCCTGCAGACGACCCGCTACCAGCAGGCGCTGGACTGGTACCTGCAGAACCTCGGCCTCCTTGTCAGCGATTTCCTCTACTACGAGGGCCAACGATCCAAAGGCCCAACGATGAGCTTTATCCGCTGCGACCGAGGAAGCGAAGCCGCGGATCACCACACGCTCGCGATGACGTTGGGTCCGCGGACCCGTTACGTGCACTCGGCCTACCAGGTCGCCGATCTTGACTCCCTCGCCGCGGGCGGTGAGTTCCTCAAAGACGCTGGCTTCAACCGCTCGTGGGGAATCGGCCGACATATCCAGGGCAGCCAGATCTTCGACTATTGGCGCGACGATAAAGGCTTCCTCGTCGAACACTTCACCGACGGCGACATGTTCGACAACACCCTCGAACCTGGCTGGGAAGCGATGACCGCTTCGGGACTCGCCCAGTGGGGACCACCTGCATCGGCAGACTTCTTGGGACTCAAGCCCGGAAAGGAAGCCTTCGCCGAGGCCCGCTCCATCATCTCCGCGCTGCGGAAATCCGACAACGAATTCGATCTCGCCCGCCTCCGCGGGCTCCTAAAGGTGGCCCAATCATGAGCATCAACATCATCCGTTCAAACAACCGCTGGTACGTGCAGAAATCCGACACCACCGGCACACTCATCGACACCGCAGCGGCTACGACGGCTGCGTTGCTCGCAGATCGTGACGCGATCAGCGCGGCAATCGCCGCCGAGGCGGTGACCCTGCCGGACAGCCCGCTCCAGTCTCCGGTGACCGCTCCGTGCCGGGTCGTCGCCCAGATGACGAATTTTGTCAGCCACATCAGGGACTCCGGATTCAACCCTGAGACGGTTCCGATGACTTACTTCCGCAAAACCTCGCACTCCATCAGCGGGCCCGACGACGACATCATCAAGCCTCACCACGTCCGATTCCTCGATTACGAAGTCGAGATCGGCCTGGTCATCGGCCACGACATCCCAGTCGGAACAACAATCACCAGCGAGAACATCGCCGACCATGTGGCTGCTCTCGTCGTCACCAACGACATATCCGCGCGCGATCTTCAGCTGCCAAAAACCCAGTTCTTCGAAGCCAAGTCCTACCCGACCTTCACCCCAACAGGCCCGCGCCTGGTTGTCCTCGAGCCCGGTGACTGGGAGCGGTTCGAGGATCTGCGACTGAAACTTTGGGTCAACGGCGAAGTACGCCAAGACGCCCTGGTCGGCGAGGACATGCGCTACAAGCCGCTTGAGGCGCTTCAGGGGCTCTCGCAGTTCCAGCCGCTCGCCACGGGCGACCTCGTGCTCACCGGTACGCCGGGAGGCACCGCGCTGAAGGCGCCGCCTAAGCCCGTCGAGCTCATCGGGGCGCTGCTGCCGACGGCCGTAAAGTGGAAGGCCTTCTTCAAGGCCCAGGCAAAGAACCCCCGGTACTTAGCCGACGGGGACTTCGTTGAGGTGCACATCCGCACAGAGGACGGCAAGCTAGATCTCGGCCGTCAGCGCAGCCATGTCCGCTATGCCGGGCAGCCTGCTCTGTGAACGCCGCATGAACCTCGTTATCGTCACAGCCTGCCTCCTAGCCCTTGGCTTCACCGCACTCGGCGCCGCGAAGATCGCCAAGACGTCATTTATGCAAGAGCGAGCCGAGCACGTGGGTTTCAGCGCCGACGCCTACCGCCTGATCGGAATCGCCGAAGTACTTGGTGCCGCAGGCGTCCTCGCGGGACTCGCCTTTGCCCCGGTCGGTTTCGCCGCTGGACTCGGTCTTCTCCTGCTGCTCGCTGGAGCGATCGGCGTGCATATTCGTTCCGGGGAACGAATCGGTGAAATCGCTCCTGCGGTCGTATTCGCTGTCGGAACCATCACCTATCTGCTCGCCCTCGGACTCGGATGATGAACACTCCTAGCGCGGCCACATCCGCCGACGTGGTCGTTATTGGCGCCGGACCCACGGGTGTGGCTGCGGCGATACTCCTGGCTCAAGCTGGCGTGAAGACCCTCGTGCTGGAACGGTGGTCTGACGTTTTTCCACAACCTCGCGCGGTGCACCTCGACGACGAGATCTGCCGGATCCTCTCCGCGCTCGGCGTCGCTAAGGAGTTCGGGAACATCGCCATCCCGGGCGCGGGCCTCCGGTTGCTCTCGCCTGACCACAAGACGTTGGCCCAGTTCGACCGCACTGATCCGCAGACCAGCAACGGCTTCCCGCAGGCGAACATGTTCGACCAGCCTGACCTCGAGGCGATCCTGCGGCGGCGAATGCACCAGCTTGATTTGATCACTTTCCTTGGCGACGTGGAGGTAACCGAGGTCCGGCCCGGACATGGCGCCGCCCCCGAAGTCGAGTACCTCGACCTAGCCACTAACCAGAACCACGTCGTCCGCCCCCAGTTCGTCTTCGGCTGCGACGGTGCCAACAGCCTGACCCGCAGGGCGATTGGAGCCTCGATGACGGGTCTCGGATTCGACGCGCAGCGCTGGCTCGTCGTCGACATCGCCACTCCCCGCGACCTCGGGCACTGGGGCGGGGTGCACCAGGTATGCGATAGCCGACGCGCCGCGACCTACATGCGAATCGGCAAGACACGACACCGGTGGGAGTTCGAGCTCCTTGAGAACGAGACCACCGCCGACTTCGACACCGTCGATGCGCTCGCGCCCTTGCTCGCTGCGTGGGAGACCGATACCAGCGATTTCGAGCTCATCCGTTTAGCCGAGTACACCTTCCGGGCCGAACTCGCCGACCGTTGGCACTCTGGCGGGGTCTTTATCCTCGGCGATGCCGCACACCTCACCCCGCCTTTCATCGGGCAAGGCATGGGAGCTGGCATTCGAGACGCCGCGAACCTTGCTTGGAAAGCCGCCGCAGTCATTAACGAATCGCTACCGGCCAGCACGCTAGACAGCTACGAAATCGAACGACGCCCGCACGCTCGAGCGATGATCCGGCTCGCGGTGACTGTGGGACGGTCGATGACCGGGGGAGGCCGGATTGGTGACCGGCTGCGGAGGCTTCTGGTGCCACTGATCGCGTTCCTTCCGGGACTACGTGGAAAGGTGCTCGACAGCACCACGCCACCACTAGCCCGCTCGAGCCTCAATGACCGTCGTCGGCTTACTGCGGGCCTCGCGGGAACGCTCTGCCCCAATGCCGAACTGGGGGCCGGAATTCGCCTAGACGATCTCACGGCTGGCTCCTTCGCGCTGGCGTATCGCACCGCACCGACCAAAACCGAGTTCGCCCAATTGGACCGACTCGGCATTCAGATGATCAGTGCCGAAACATCCCCGGAGCTGACGCGATGGTTGGGGCGTACCGAAGCCGCTTTCGTCCGGCCTGACCGAACCGTGTTCACCGCCGGGCGCACGCCTGCTGTCGTCGCCCGCTGGCGATCGGCTCATCAAGAGACCAGAATGAGCGCAGCCCGTACCTGAACTGAGCAATCACGGTCCGTAACGGCGAACATTGTTGACTTTTTTCGGACTTGGGCGATGTAAACCGGCCCCCAAACCGTATCTTCCGTAATATGCGCAGTAATAAACGTTGGTCCTGGATCAGACAACACCCGCACAGCCGGGTCAGGATTAACAGGAGCGGGCGGCAACACCACAGCCCGAGCACTCGGTGCGACCACGACCGGCAACGCAACAGCCGCGATCGAGACAGTCAGAGCGCAAACCACCTACCAAACGGCACGGGCAAAACGTCTAAGTC
>JAAZCT010000298.1 GCA_012513165.1 Actinomycetales bacterium | reverse complement strand
GGACAGTGCTTTCTCGGCTGCCCCCAGCGAGATCGCGAGGATGCCGAGGCTGTGCGCAGCGAATCCGGTGCGCACGTGGTCCGCGCCCAGCAGAGCGGTTGCGGCGGCGGGTTCCTGGCCTGCGACTAGGTTGTTTGCGAGCTGGTTCGTTGCGAGGAGTTCCACCTCGAGCTCGTCGAACCCGTGAAACGCAGGGACGCGGCGAGACGTCAACGTAGTGCGAGGGCGGCGCACAAACTGCCAGCCAGCTTCACTCGTCCACTCGGGGCCCCAGATGTCGGGGGCCGGCGCCACATCGATGCTGATGATTTCGCTGGCGGGAGAAGGGCTGCACCACGCTTGGGTGAGTGCGGTGGCTTGGGCGGGGTCGAGTGGGGTTTGGCTGAAGGATTGGCCGAACAGGCGGCCGCCAGCAGGTGAGGTGCGATCGAAACTGACCGTGCTGCCAGCGCTGACGTTGACCCCCGAGCTATGGTCGAGCCAACTGGCGAGCGCTTTGGTGTGCACTAGGTAGGCGATGGCTGGCGAGGTCCGCGCGATCTCGCGGAGCATATCGGCCGAGAGCGAACGCGACCCTTCGGAACTCGGCTCATCCCATAGCCCGAGTCCGCGATCGCTTGAGCCTGACAAGATTCCGGCAATGAGAAACTGGTCGAGCACCTCCACAACCTGCGCGGGCACGGCCGGGATCTCGGGGGATGCGATCAAGGGGCCGATCTTGGTCTCGGACATCTGCCGCACGAGTTCTAGCAAGTGTTGGCGATCCTGAGCGTCGAGCAGTTCGACTGGCTCGGTGGTGTGTTGTGCCATCTGCGCGCACCCTCCATGACCTAGGAGCAGGGCCCACGTGCCGACACTCCGTGAAAAATATGACCAGTGGTCACTGTGAGTGTGACGTTAGCCACACTGGTGGGTCATTCGCAAGGAGGTCGCGGGCTTTAGTCCGTGAAAAATACCCGGATATTCGGGCCAAGGGCATCGGTTAACTCACAAGCCGCAGGAGTGCTCGCGGTTGTGTTTCGGGCATTTCTGCCCGGCCGGGCTGCGGAATCAGACCGTCCCGAACGAGAGGCGGAACACCTCAGAGAACTTGATGTATACCTGCTTGCGCGCTTCGAAGTCGCGTTGGTCGAGTCCGAAGATCGGGTCAAGTCCTGGCACGTGCGGCGCTATTGCAAAGTGGGGCAAGATCAGCAGAAACATGGCCGCGGCCATTTCGAGGTCGGCGTCAGCGCGAATTTGGCCTGAGCCTTGGCCATGCCCGATCAGCGGAATAAGAACAGCCAAGTAGTGCGGGTTGACGGCCTGGCGAACTGCCATACGAGCCTGATCGTCGCCTTCCAAGTTGATCGCTGCAGTCAGGGCGCGATCCTCTGGGTTCTCGGCAAAAAATATGTCCCATTGGCATAGGGCTTCGGTGAGCGAGCCAAAAAAGTCAGTATCCCACGGCAGCGGCGCGATCGCCTTCGCCATGTGGTCTTCTACGATCGTCGCCGACAGGTCAGCGAGGTGCGCGAAGAACTCGACCTTGTCGCCGAAATATTGGAACAAGCTGCCTTTGGCGACCTTGGCCTCACGCGCAATCGTGTTCAAACTGGCACGAGAAAACCCGTGTGCACCGAACTCTGCGCGCCCGGCGGCGATGATGCGATCGCGGCGTTCGGGGTGCAGCCTGTCCCAAGTGGGCTTTGGCACGAAAGTTCCTCACGCTAGGCAATTGGCGTACGTCAATCTATCGGTAAACGGGATCATTTTAGTGGCCCGACCTGCAATGACGGTGGATTGAGAGTGAACGGCAGGTAACAGTGTGACCAAAAGGACATGACCCTCTCAAGACGCGGACTACTAGCGAGAGTAAAGTTGCCAAAGTGCCTGCGCGCCGAGTTTCGGCCGATCTGACGCACTTTCCAGACCCGTGAAGGACGGACATCATCGT
>JAAZCT010000297.1 GCA_012513165.1 Actinomycetales bacterium | reverse complement strand
TCGAGTGCCGCAACCAGACCGCGCAAAATGTGCGCACGTTTTTCAGCCTCACGCAGTCGGAACTCGGTTCGGCGACGAATGACCTCGATCTGGTGTTTGATCCAGTTGCTCACAAATCCATCGAGTGTCAATGTGCGTGGAACTTCATCCACAAGTGCAAGCATGTTCGCGCTGAAGTTGGACTGTAAATCAGTGTGCTTGAACAAGTTGTTCAACACAACACGTGCAACAGCATCCCGACGAATCACAATCACGATGCGGCGACCCACACGCGAACTGGTCTCATCGCGCATATCTGAGATGCCTTGAAGTCGGCCGTTGTTGACCAAATCGGCGATCTTCTTCATGAGTGAATCAGGATTCACTTGATATGGAAGTTCCGTCACAACGAGTTGGATGCGACCCTTGGTGTCTTCTTCGATGTTGACCACCGCACGCATCGCCACCGAACCACGACCTGTGCGATACATGTCTTCAATTCCCGAGGTACCCACGATCAAACCGTGTGTCGGGAAGTCAGGTCCTTTGACGCGCTCAATGAGTGCTTCCAGCAATTCCGCTTTCGAAGCATCTGGGTTCGCGAGCGACCATTGCACGCCTTCGGCAACTTCACGCAAATTGTGGGGCGGAATGTTGGTAGCCATGCCCACGGCAATACCCGCTGAACCGTTGACCAACAGATTTGGCAACCGTGCCGGCAAGACCGACGGTTCTTGGGAACGTCCGTCGTAGTTGGGTTTAAAATCAACCGTGTCTTGCTCAATATCGCGAACCATTTCCATCGCAATAGGAGCCAATTTACATTCGGTGTAACGCATGGCGGCTGCTTGATCGTCGCCCGGCGAACCAAAGTTTCCTTGCCCGGTAATCATCGGTGCCCGCATCACCCACGGTTGCGCCAAACGCACCAGCGTGTCATAAATCGCGGTATCGCCGTGCGGGTGATACTGACCCATCACGTCACCGACGATGCGGCTGCACTTGCTGAAACCGCGGTCTGGACGGTAGCCGCCGTCGTACATGGCATACAAAACACGCCGGTGAACTGGCTTGAGGCCATCTCGAACGTCCGGCAAAGCTCGCGAGACAATGACGCTCATCGAATAGTCGATGTACGAGCGCTGCATCTCGTCTTGGAGCTCGACTGGTTCGATCCGGTCGTATTCAGTGGGTGTGTCAGTCATCTCAAACTCTCAAAAATTTTGTCGTTGGTCGATGCAGTGATTTAGATGTCGAGGAACCGAACATCGCGGGCATTTCGTTGAATGAAGGAACGTCGCTGTTCGACATCTTCGCCCATCAAGATCATGAAGATCTCGTCTGCCACCGCGCCGTCTTCGAGCGTGACCTGGCGAAGCAATCGGCGATCTGGATCCATCGTGGTTTCCCACAATTCCGAATCGTTCATTTCGCCAAGACCCTTGTCACGTTGAATTGGCGCTTCTTTGGGAAGACGGCGTCCAGCTGCTAAGCCAGCTTCAAGCAAAGCATCGCGTTCACGATCTGAGTAGGCGAGTTCGGGAGTGCCGTTCGACCACTTGATCTTGTAGAGCGGCGGTTGCGCCAAATACACGTGACCGGCGTCAATCAGTGGCTTCATGAAACGGAACAGCAGCGTCAGCAACAGTGTGGTGATGTGTTGACCATCCACATCAGCATCCGCCATCAGCACAATCTTGTGATAGCGGAGTTTCGCGACATCAAAGTCGTCGTGGACGCCTGTGCCGAGTGCGCTGATAATGGCTTGAACTTCGGTGTTCTGCAAGATCTTGTCGATGCGAGCTTTCTCGACGTTGAGGATCTTTCCGCGTAACGGCAAAATTGCTTGAGTACGTGGCTCACGCCCACCCTTTGCTGAACCGCCAGCGGAGTTACCTTCCACAATGAAAATCTCGCACTCAGAAGGTTCGGTGCTGGAGCAGTCCGACAGTTTTCCTGGCAATCCGCCGCTGCCTAGGAAGCCTTTGCGATTGCGAGCCAAGTCGCGAGCTTTGCGAGCGGCCATTCGCGCAGCGGCAGCATCGATCGATTTACTGACAATGTTCTTGCCTTCGGCCGGATTGCGTTCAAACCATGCAGCGAGTTCATCATTGACAATTTGTTGCACGAAACCCTTGGCTTCCGTGTTGCCCAACTTAGTTTTGGTTTGACCCTCAAACTGCGGTTCAGCGAGTTTGATCGAGATGATCGCCGTCAGACCTTCACGGATGTCATCACCTGTGAGACGATCTTCCTTTTTCTTGATGATGTGGTTCGTTTCAGCGAACCTGTTGACGGTCGTCGTTAAGGCAGCACGAAACCCTTCTTCGTGAGTTCCACCTTCGTGGGTGTTGATGGTGTTGGCGAACGTATGCACCGATTCACTAAATCCAGCGTTCCACTGCATTGCCATTTCCAACGCGAGCCCGTTTGCTACATCTTCGCGCTCGAAGTTAATGATTTCAGAGTGGATAGGAGTGCGGCTACCAATGTTGATGTGTTTGACGTAGTCAACTAATCCGTCGTCGTAGCGGAAGGTGACTTCGTTCTCGATCTCGTCGACAGTCCCGTCTTCTTCGGAATCGATGATTCCTTGGCGTTCGTCGCGCAGGGTGATCTCAAGACCCTTGTTCAAGAACGACATTTCACGAAAACGCGTTTTAAGTGTGTCGAAGTCATAGTGCGTCGTTTCAAAGATCTCTTCGCTCGCGTAAAACGTGACAGTGGTACCCGTCTCGTCTGTTGCTGCGCCTTTCTCGAGTGGCCCGTCTGGCTCACCATAGGTGAAGGTTTGATTCCAGATGAACCCATCGCGCTTCACTTCGACATGCAGTTTGATCGATAAAGCATTGACTACCGATACGCCAACGCCGTGCAAGCCACCAGACACTTTGTAGCCGCCACCGCCGAACTTTCCACCAGCGTGCAGCGAGGTTAGTACCAGCGTGACTGCCGGGATCTTTTCAATCGGGTGTTCGTCGACAGGAATGCCACGGCCATCATCGATGACTCGAACTCCACCGTCTTCCTGAAGAACCACAGTGATCGCACTCGCGTATCCCGCTAACGCCTCATCCACAGAGTTATCCACGACTTCGTAGACACAGTGATGCAGTCCGCGTTCGCCGGTCGATCCGATGTACATACCCGGACGCTTACGAACAGCTTCAAGCCCTTCAAGAACTTGGATATTGCTCGCGTCGTATGAGGTGGGGTTTTCTGGCTCTAGAGTCACTTAATCAGTGTACGGGCCCAATTGAAGCCTTTGGGCGCATGTTCACTACTTATTTCAATTGAGTATCAATCTAGGCCTGCGCACGAGAGCGAAAAATTGCACCATTTAAGCGCCGATCACGGCATTAGTAATGGGGTAGTTCACCGAAAGAGGCTTGTGGTCGGCTTGTGGTCGCTTTGTGGGATCGAGTCTCAGCCGTAGGTATCGCGTGGTCCGCGGCCCTTCACCGAACGAGGTCCGCTCTTCCAGGAATACGCTCGCGGGCCTTTCACTTCGATGCGTTGAACTTCGCCATCACCCAGATGCTCGTTGAGTTTTGCCACGATCCGCGGGGCCAACATCGTCAATTCTTTGGCCCAGGCCGTCGATCTCGCAGAAACATGAACAACGCCGTCCGAAAAGTGCTCAACCTTCGTATTTTCAGAAATCTGCTGGCCCACGATTGCTGGCCAATCAGAAAAAACTCGCGTTCCCGCCAGATTCTTTGTCCACCCTTGCTGCTTCACGAGGTCCCTCATAATTCCTGAAACAAGCACGCCATCTTCGTTGACGTCCCGAGTTTGCTCGGGTTGACTAGTGCCCTGTCGACGCGGCTTCTTACGCGCATCTTTTCGATACGATTCGGCAAGTTCGCGGGCTAGTCTCAAATGATCTGATTCGTTACTCTCACTCATCTCGGTTCACCACACCATCGTGCACCGAGAACCTCGAACCAGACAAGACCTCTGGCACATCCTGAGCAACGGCCGCGGTAATTAATACTTGTTCCGTATCCTGCACGAGCATGGCCAAATGGTCGCGTCTTTTGACGTCGAGTTCGGCGAAAACGTCGTCCAAAATCAGGATGGGATCGTCGCCATCGGCCCGAAGAAGTTCATGGGAAGCCAAGCGAAGTGCCAGAGCTAGCGACCACATTTCTCCGTGGCTGGCGTACCCCTTAGCCGGCATATCACCAATCGTTAGAACAACATCATCACGATGTGGACCAATGAGTGTGAGACCTCGTTCAAGTTCAGCCTTGCGGTTGTCTCGGAGCGCGTTGAGCAACAATTCATAGATTTCAGACGGATCTCTTGTTTCAGTTATCGCCTCGACGCTCGATCGATATTGCGCCGAAACGTGTTGCCGATGAGCCGCCGCTGCAGCTGTGACTTTCGTGTGCGCGTCAGTCAGGTGGCTGGCTAAGGAATCAAGCACATTCATCCGAGCAAGTATTAGTTCAGAGCCGGCCCTAGCCAGATGCTCATCCCAAATGTCGATGGTGCTGGTGTCAACGTTGTGTCTGCCTCGAGCAGATTTAAGTAGAGCGTTTCGCTGCTTCAATATTCGATCAACGTCAGCTCGTGTTTGGCTGAGCCTGGGGCTTCCCATCACCACGAGTTGATCGATGAATCTACGCCGATCGCTTGGGTCTCCTTTGACGAGAATGAGATCCTCGGGTGAGAACGTCACGGTTTTAACGGCCCCAATGACGTCCCTATTCCGGGTCAGCACCTGTCCATTGAGGCGAACTCGGTTCGCCCGGTTGACGTTGATTTCCATTTCGACCTGGATTTCACGGTCATCACGACAAACGCGAGAGCGGATGATCGCTTGATTTGTACCCATGCGAATCAAAGGAACGTCAGTCGAAACCCGATGCGAGTCCATCCTAGCCAGATAGTCGATCGCTTCGACGAGATTCGTTTTTCCTTGACCGTTGTGACCTACAAAAACCGTCGACCCTGGTGTTAGTTCGATCTCAATATTGCGATGAGATCGAAAGTCAACCAGGGTCAAAGCGGACAAATACATAAAGCTAACTCTGCAGACGTACCGGCATGATCAAGTAGCGGAATGCTCCGTCGGGATCTGCACCAATCTCGGAAACACCTGCCATTGAGGCAGCTTTCGTTTGTTGTGTGAACGAGAATTGAACGACCGGCTCTGACATCACGGACAAGCCTTCAAGCAGGTAGCCCGGATTGAATCCGATAGTGATATCGGGGCCGTCGATTGTGGCTTCCAGCGATTCTGAAGCCTGAGCATCGTCACCACTGCCAGCTTCTAGCGTTACGACATTGTCGGCAAACGACAAGCGAATAGGAGTGTTTCGCTCCGCTACCAAGGCGACTCGCTTGACCGCATCCATGAACGAATGCGTGTTGACGTGCGCTGTGGTTTCTGGTTGCGCCGCAAAAAGTTGCCGCACTCGTGGAAATTCACCTTCGAGCAAACGAGTGGTGGTTCGTCGAGTTCCACCAGCCACCTGTCCTTCGAAGCCAATGAGGCCATCGCCGTTGTCGCCACTCGAAACTGCGATGGAAATATCTTTGCCACTTGCGAGCGAACGGGCAGTGTCGGAAAGCACCTTTGCCGGAACAAGCGCATGCGCCGAAATGTCTGAGGCTTCAGGGAACCATGTTAGGTCCCGCAAGCTTGCTCGGAACCGATCAGTTGCCAGGAGAGAAATCGTTGACCCCTCAAGTTCCAATCGCACACCAGTGAGCAGCGGCAACATGTCGTCGCGTCCAGCCGCTGAACTGGCCTGGGCTACTGCAGTTGCAAATTCGGCGGCATCAATCGAACCGGTTGCCGTGGGCATATCGGGTAGACGTGGGTATTCATCAACGGGCATCGTCTGCAAGTTGAATCGGGCGCTCCCACAAGTAACCGTGACTTTTGCTCCTTCGAGAGCCACGTCGACGGGCTGTGCCGGAAGTGACTTGACAATTTCGGCTAGCAACCTTCCAGACACAAGCGCTTGGCCGTCTTCTTTGATCTCAGCCGAAAGCGTTGCTCGAGTTGACGTTTCATAATCGAAACCAGACAAAGTCAACTCGTTGTTTTCCGTTGAAAGCAACAAGCCTGCCAGCACAGGGACGCTGGGTCGGTTCGGCAAACTACGGGCAGTCCATCCGACAGCATCGGCTAGTACGTCGCGGTCAATGCGAAATTTCACGAGTCTCTGACCTTCCTTTTCTCACGTCTACTGCGCTTCATATTTCCATGTTGTGGAGCTAATCCACAATTTTCAGCGCAGTGTCTTCGTCTAGGTTCCAGTGTTATTACTTATGTAGTCGTCGTAGTAGGTGCTGTGGATTGTGTGCATAATCGCGTTTTCGCTTGAGATAGTCGCGTTTGTGCTTGTGGACTGTCTGTGAATGTTACCCGCAGGTTCACACGTGTGTCTGTGGATGGCTTCGTGTATGTCACAGAACGTTCACATTCTCGTCGCGTTAATCCACGGGTTCGTCCCACTTGTGCACAGGTTGATCCGCAGGCTGTGCATTGATGCGTGGTCATGCTTGGCGTGCTTGCTGGCGGATTCGTGCCGTGAGTTCGGTTACCTGGTTGTACACAGCGTGCTTCTCTGCCATGAGTTTGCGAATCTTGCGCTCGGCATGCATCACTGTGGTGTGGTGCATGCCGCCAAACTCCTCAGCAATTTGCGGAAGCGAAAGTTCAGTCAGTTCTCGGCAAAGGTACATAGCGATCTGTCGAGCCAAAGCAAGATCACGAGCACGGCTGGTGCCGCAAATTTCTTCGATGGTGAATTCTGAATACGCCGCGGTTTGAGCAATGATCATGCCGCTGGTGATTACAGTGTCGTCACTTTCGCTAACGAGATCCTTCAGCACGATTTGCGCCAATTGGAGATCGACAGTGGTCCCATTCAAGTTGGCGTAAGCGGTGGCGCGAATTAATGCGCCTTCAAGTTCACGGATGTTTCGTTGGACTTTGCTGGCGATAAATTCCAACACGTCTTGCGGAGCGGTGAGGTGCTCGGCTGCGGCCTTCTTGCGCAAGATCGCGATACGGGTTTCTAGATCCGGCGGTAACATCTCGGTTTGAAGGCCCCAAGAGAACCGATTACGCAGACGATCCTCGAGAGTCTTAAGTTCTGAGGGCGGACGATCGGAGGTCATCACGATCTGCTTGTTCTCGTTGTGAAGCGCATTGAACGTGTGGAAGAACTCCTCTTGAGTTGCGTCCTTGTTCTCAATGAACTGAATATCGTCAACCAACAGAACGTCGATTTCTCGATACTTCCTGCGGAGAGCTGGAGTCTTATTGTCACCAATTGCATTGATGACGTCGTTGACGAACTCTTCCGAACTGACGTATCGCACGCGTGATGACGGGTAGAGATTCAGGACGTAGTGGCCGATGGCATGCAACAGGTGGGTTTTGCCTAATCCCGAGTCGCCGTGGATGACCAAAGGGTTGTAGGCCTTGCCTGGTGCTTCGGCAGCGGCGACAGCGGCTGCGTGAGCGAATCTGTTTGACGATCCGATGACGAAGTTCTCAAACTGATATCGGGGGTTAAGCCGCGCTTCTGCCAAATTGACTTGGCTTACCTGAGTGTTCGGCGCAGTCGACCTACTGACCCAACTTGGTGTCAGTTCTTCATCGTCTTCAAAATCATCCTCAGCGTCCACGACCGTATCTTTTGTCGATTTGTCGACTTGTAGATTAGACTCTATATTCTTAGGCTCAGTGACGAGCTGTGAATCGATCGTGACGACCAGCCGGATGTCTTTGGCTAACTCTGTTGAAAGTGCTTGCTCTAGAGCTGGCCTCACTCGCGATTCAAGCTGCGATCGTGTCAATTCGTCTTTGACAGCGACAATGATCATGTCATCGTGCATAGACAATGGTTCGGCAGCGAAAACCCAAACTTTTGCGCCAGGTGAAAGAGTATTTACTGCGTTGTCCCAGATTACCTTCAGGTCTTGGCCCGAGTTGAGGCTTGAATCCGGCACGTACAGGTTCCTTTCGATCGAGCGAGGTTTACGTTCTGTTAGAGAATCATCCCTATTTTCACAACTACTCACACAGTTTTCCACAAGTTGTGGATTGTTTGCCAAAATCTACGGTGTCGCACGGACGTGACTGTGGATATCTATGTGACGCTAGCAGCCTATGGAATGCTTCCACAAGCGATTCTGGAAGCATTTTCGATTTGTTCGGCGAGTCGGTCAAGCAGGGCAAGATATTTAGGATTTGAGAGAATGTTTGGGTCAGTTTGACCGGGCCCGCGATTTGCGCGTAGCGTTGTTGGGTCCAGCACGAATAACGACCGCCGCACGCTCGTGATATTACCTTTCGCGGGCTGGCGGTGGCCGAGATCCGGCCACATCATTCACGAAGGATTTCCCAGTGAGCAAGCGCACGTTCCAACCAAATAACCGTCGCCGTGCCAAGAAGCATGGTTTCCGTCTCCGTATGCGCACGCGCGCAGGACGCACGATCTTGGCAAACCGTCGCCGCAAGGGTCGCACCAACATCTCGGCTTGATCCTTATGTTGCCGGCCGCACACAGGATGCGTGACGGTGACGCTTTTCGCACCACTATTCGTTATGGTGCCAAGGCAGTTCAATCCGATCTTGTTGTTCACCTCAGTGACGCTTCAACGCCGACGGACACGACATCCGTCGGTTTTGTCGTGTCTAAAGCTGTGGGAAATGCCGTGGTGCGTAACCGGGTAAAGCGCAGATTGCGCCATGCCGTGGTTGCTCCGCTGAGTGATTTATCTACCGGGCATCGCCTGGTTATTCGCGCACTTGCGACATCGGCTGATTCAACATATTCGCAACTGGAACAAGAGATTGCGGCAGGCCTCGGCAAGGCGCACGAAAAACTCCGACGATGAAGTACCTATTGATCGGTATCTTGAAGGTATATCGAGCAGTTGTCAGCCCGCTGTATGGCGAAGTCTGTAAGTTTTATCCAAGTTGTTCTTCGTACGCTTTGGAGTCGATTCAAACTCATGGATCATTCAAAGGAGCATGGTTGGCTCTGAAGCGGTTAGGCCGTTGCCATCCATGGTCGAAGGGCGGGATTGATCCCGTACCCCCACCAACTACCGGCGTGTAGAGCGCAGAAGTACTAGGGAGAGTCATGTTCGACTTTTTAAGTGATATCGGCGGAATGATCATGACGCCGCTCTATTACGCGGTGTCGGGAGTTGTTCTGCTTTGGCACAACTTCTTCTCGATCTGGCTCGACCCGAATTCGGGTTGGTCGTGGGCGCTCTCGATCGTCGGGCTGACCGTGCCAATTCGTGCCATGCTGATCCCGCTCTTTGTAAAGCAGATCAAAGCCAGCCGAAATATGCAGATGATTCAACCTCAGTTGGCCGAACTCCGTAAGAAGTACGGACATGATCGCGAAAAGTTCGCCCAAGAACAGATGAAGCTTTTCCAGGATTCTGGAACGAACCCCTTCTCCTCCTGTCTTCCGATCTTGGTGCAGATGCCGATCTTCTTCGCCTTGTTTAGGGTGATCGAACGTGCCGCGCGCTTGGGTGCAGACGGTGCGAAAGGCTTCTTGACCGCCGCGGACGCTGAGTCCTTGCAGAATGCTGCATGGATGGGCGGCAAGATTGCCGACACGTTCATGTCAAGCGATCACCTCGAGACCAAGATTATTGCGATGGCCATGGTTATTGCGATGAGTGCGACGCAGTTCTTAACGCAGAAACAGTTGATGGCAAAGAACATGCCTCCTGAATCTCTCAACGGTCCATTCGCGCAACAGCAGAAGATGCTGCTTTACATGCTGCCCGGTGTGTTTGCGATTTCCGGCGTGATGTGCCCGCTCGGTGTCTTGGTCTATTGGACCGTTTCAAACCTCTGGACGATGGGTCAGCAGTTCTACGTGATTCGGGCGAACCCATCTCCCGGCACTCCGGCCTTCACGGCGAAGCAGGAGCGTGATCGTAAGAAGGGCAAGGACGTAATCGTCGACCCGCTCGCCAAGGATCCCGAAGCCGAAGCTAAACCTCCGGTTCGAAACCAACCAAAGTCCCAGAGCCGCGATCAGCGGCGCAAGAATCAGGGTGGGAAGAAACCCAACCCGCCCGAGAAGTAGGAGCTAATAAATGTCTGAAACAGATCTCGAAAAAGAAGGCGATATCGCCGCGGATTTTCTCGAAGAACTCTTGAATATTGCTGATCTCGACGGTGACATTGATATCGACGTCGACGGAAATCGCGCTTCAGTGGCGATCGTTGGTGGCGACAATTCTCATCTTGTGGGTAGCGACGGTGAAACCCTCGACGCCCTACAGGAGTTGACTCGCTTGGCCGTGTATCGCGAAACAGGCGAACGCAGTCGGATCATGTTAGACATCGATGGTTTCCGCGTCGAGCGCAGGAAAGCGGCCGCGGACGCTGCGAACGTGGCGATCGCGGCAGTCAACACGTCGGGCGAACCAACTCATTTAGCTCCGATGAATGCTTTTGAACGCAAGGTTGTTCACGATCTGGTGGCTGCTGCTGGATTGGCGAGCGGCTCAGAAGGCGCAGGCGCGGACCGGCATGTGGTGATATCGCGTGGATCCGGTGATGATGCGGAGTGAGTGTTTCACGTGAAACACAGCTAGAGGTTTTCGGTGAGCAACTCCCCCTTATGGAGCGATACGCCGATCTGTTGTCGAGCCAGGGTGTTGAGCGTGGACTCATTGGTCCTCGTGAAACCGAGCGTTTGTGGGAACGTCACATCATCAATTCAGCTCTGATGCTGCCCAGCGTGCCTCTCAACGCAACAGTTGCCGACGTGGGTTCGGGTGCCGGGTTACCTGGATTAGTGTGGGCCATTGCTCGTCCTGATCTTCAGGTGACATTGATTGAACCACTTTTGCGTCGATCGACCTTCCTACAGGAAGTCGCTGACTCGCTGAGCCTCTCGAACGTTACCGTGCTCCGATCGCGCGCCGAAGATGTAGATGAAACCTTTGACGTCGTCACGGCGCGGGCTGTGGCGGCTCTCCCTAAACTCAGCAATTGGTGCATGCCTTTGGTGAAGCAGGGAGGCAGGTTCCTCGCGATGAAAGGGCAGTCAGCAGCCGACGAGGTTGCCAAATCCAGAAGTACGCTCGCGCGCTTAGGCGCCGGCGATGTAGCCATTGTCCAGTATGCGTTTCCCGGGGATGCGAGTATGGACGTCACGATGGTCGAGATCAATAAGAAATAGGCTCGTCTGCATTCCGTGTGTGGCATCGCGGTTACTTTGTAGAGATCCAAGCGTGATCGTTCCATCTTTTCTCGGACTGTGATCTTAGAAGGTCATCATTAGTTGTACGATGTTTCACGTGAAACAGGGGGAGAAAGAGCTTATGAACACACCCACAGCAGCGGACTACGCGGAAGGGGATCAACCCATGGGTGCCCCCACGCCGCTTTCAACGCAAGCTCTCGATCACGTGGACCTGATGCGACGGGTTTCTGGGGCACGCACCTTCAAACACCCATCCTCTCCAAGGACTTTCGTTGTCGCGAATCAGAAGGGTGGCGTTGGCAAAACCACAACATCAGTGAATTTGGCAGCAGCGATGGCGACACGCGGCTTGAAAGTCTTATTGATCGACCTGGATCCACAAGGAAACGCTTCGACGGCCGCAGGCATCCCCCATGCCGCAGGTACGGCAGGCACTTACGAGGTACTGCTCGACGGGGTCTCGATCCAAAGTGTCGTGCAGTACAGCCCGGATATACCAGAGTTGGCGGTAGTGCCGGCCACTATCGATCTGGCTGGTGCTGAAATTGAACTTGTGACGGCCTATAGCCGCGAACGGAAGTTGCGGGATGCAATTGACAAACACTTGGCATCGGAGGCCGGGGCAGACATCGACTACGTATTTATTGATTGTCCCCCGTCGCTCGGACTCCTGACGGTGAATGCCATGGTTGGCGCTCGCGAGGTCCTCATTCCGATCCAGTGCGAGTACTACGCATTGGAGGGACTCAGCCAACTCTTGCGCAATATCGAATTGGTCCAAGAACACCTCAACCCGGAACTAGATGTCTCCACGATTCTCTTGACGATGCACGACGCACGAACCAATCTTTCCTCAAGTGTAGCCTCGGAAGTGCGCGCACA
The DNA here is from genome assembly GCA_012513165.1 of Actinomycetales bacterium. Classification (GTDB taxonomy): domain Bacteria; phylum Actinomycetota; class Actinomycetes; order Propionibacteriales; family Nocardioidaceae; genus Aeromicrobium. The sequence goes on along the minus strand of JAAZCT010000297.1, from coordinate 120 downwards.
CTTTGGCAAGCGGGTGCTAAAGACAGCAATTCCACGATCAGTTCGGATCAGTGAAGCTCCGGGTTATCAACAGACGATCATTACCTACGACCCGAACTCGACAGGGGCGTTGAGTTATAT
>JAAZCT010000296.1 GCA_012513165.1 Actinomycetales bacterium | reverse complement strand
CCTCTAACCTGTGCCCGATCCCGTGCAAGAGCACGAGCGGTTCGCCGCTTCCGCGACGCGTGTAGGAAAGAAAGACGGACATGCAGGCCTCCGTGAGATGTGACTGGACTAGAGAATGCCAGAGGTTGCGCCGGAATGGAACAGCTATTCGGGATTGATTTGGCCGACTGCTTGCGATCGTGACAGTTCTGGTGTCACAATCCGACTGTGACTAACACTGAACCTTCCGGACCACTTGCTGGCGTTCGAGTCCTCGAACTCGTTGGAATCGGGCCGGGGCCATTCGCGGCCATGCTGCTCGCTGATCTCGGAGCCGAAGTGATCCGAGTCGATCGCACGCAGCCAGGCGGCATCTCCTTCGGCGCGCCCGAGAAAGACTTGCTGGGCCGAGGACGCCGCAGCGTTGCCCTCGATCTGAAGGACCCGCGCGGTCAAGCGGCATTTCTCGAACTCGTCGCCTCAGCCGACGTGGTGATCGAAGGCTTCCGTCCAGGCGTGGCCGAGCGTCTCGGTGTCGGTCCCGAAGCGTGTCACGCAGTGAACCCGAAGCTCGTATTCGGTCGCATGACCGGCTGGGGGCAGTCCGGCCCATTCGCCCACAACGCGGGCCACGACATCAACTACATCGCGATCTCTGGCGGACTTGATCCGATCGGTCGCGCCGGCGGGCCGCCGCAAATACCGTTGAACCTCGTGGGCGATTTCGCCGGCGGTTCGATGTATCTGGTGGCGGGCGTACTGTCTGCCCTGTTGCACGCGCGCACCACGGGCCAAGGCCAAGTCGTGGACGCAGCAATCGTGGACGGAGTCGCCCACCTGATGACAATGTTCACCTCGATGCAGAACCTCGGCATCTGGTCGTCCGAACGCGGCACGAACCTGTTTGATTCGGGTGTTCCGTTCTACGACATCTATCGCACCTCAGACGACCGCTGGATGAGCGTCGGCGGACTCGAACCACAGTTCTGGGCCGCTATGCTCGACATTCTGGCGACCGCCGGGTTCGACGGCATCCCAGACCGCAACGATCCGAACCAACTGCCTGTGCTGCGCGACACGCTGACTGCCATCTTTGCGACGAAAACCCAAGCCCACTGGTCGAAACTTTTCGACGGAACGGACGCGTGTGTTGCGCCCGTGGTGCCGCTCGCAGAAACCCCCGAACACCCGCATCTCAAGGCGCGTGGCACGTACGTTCAACACGAAGGTCAACTGCAGGCCGTTCCCGCCCCGAGGTTCTCCGAAACGCCAGCAACCCTGGGTCTGCCGCCGCGCGCCACAGGAGCCGATACTCGCGAAGTCCTCACCGAGTGGGGCGTGAGCGACGTCGAAGCGTTGATCGCTGATGGCGTCGCTGCCCACAACGAATAGCACTAACCGCCAGACCCAACCCGCGAACACAGGAGCATCTGATGGAACGTCGTATTTTTGAAGCCGAACACGATGCCTTTCGCGCCACGGTACGCGCGTTTGCTGAAACGGAAATCGTGCCGTTTCACGCCCAGTGGGAAACCGACGGAATCGTGCCGCGCGAACTGTGGACCAAGGCCGGCGAGTTGGGTCTGCTCGGCTTCATGATGCCCGAGGAGTTCGGCGGGGGCGGCACGAACGACTTCCGCTACAACGCGATCCTGCAAGAGGAAATCACTCGCGTGGGAGCCAGCGGCGTCGGATTCGTGATCCAAACCGACCTGATCTCGTGTTACCTGCTCGCCTACGCCACCGAGGAACAAAAGCAGCGCTGGTTCCCGAAGTTCTGCAGCGGCGACATGATCACCGCCATCGCGATGACCGAACCCGGCACCGGCTCAGACCTGCAAGGCATCAAAACAACTGCGGTGCGCGACGGCGACGAGTGGGTCATCAACGGCTCGAAGACGTTCATCACCAACGGCATCAACGCCGACTTCGTGATCGTCGTGTGCCAGACGGATCCTGAAGCCGGCCCGATGGGGTTCTCGCTGATCGTGGTGGAACGCGGAGCCGAAGGGTTCACGCGCGGCCGCAACCTCGACAAGATCGGCCTCAAAGCTCAAGACACGGCCGAACTGTTCTTCGACAACGTGCGAGTGCCGGCCACCAACCTGCTCGGAACCGAAGGCCAGGGGTTCATTCACCTGATGGAACGCCTCCCGCAAGAGCGCCTCTCGATTTCCGTGGTGGCGGCTGCTGCCTGCCGCACGGTGATCGATCAGACGGTCGAGTACGTGACCACCCGCAAAGCGTTCGGCCGCAAGATCGGCTCGTTCCAGAACTCGCGTTTCGTGTTAGCCGAACTGGAAAGCGAACAACGTATCGCGCAAACGTTCGTGGACCGCAGCATCGAAGAACTGAACGCCGGAACCCTCACCGTCGAAGACGCGGCCGTCGGCAAATGGTGGACCACCGAGCTGCAAAAGAAGACCGTCGACGCCTGCCTGCAACTGCACGGCGGCTACGGCTACATGACCGAGTACCCGATCTCGAAGGCGTACCTCGACACGCGCATCCAAACGATCTACGGCGGCACCACCGAAATCATGAAGGAAATCATCGGCCGCAGCATGGGCCTCTAAATCGGTTGCACCGGAAGTGCAGATAGTTCGGATGCGTCAATTTGTGCAATGTGCGCAAAAGAATCTATGCAAAGTGCACAATACAAATTATGCGAACTGTATACTCAGGTAATGGGATCGTATCGGGAGCGGATATCTGACCAAGAACTCGAAGAGCGTCTTGGTTACATCGGGGCCGTTCTCATTGAGGGCCCAAAGGCGTGCGGTAAGACGGTAACAGCGACGCGGCATGCGAAAACAGTTTTCCGATTAGACGAAGACGATTCTGCCCGAAACTTACTGAGGCTTGCGCCAGAAAAGCTCTTCGAGAATCCAACGCCGATTCTTTTTGATGAGTGGCAGGTTGAGCCGGCTATCTGGAACAAGGTTCGCAGGCAAGTCGACGATCGCGACGGCAAAGGCCTGTATATTCTGACCGGTTCCGCGACGCCAAACGATGACGTTCTCCGGCATTCTGGGGCGGGCAGATTCTCAGTGATGCGAATGCGTCCGATGAGTCTCTTCGAATCAGGTCATTCCACAGGTGAGATGTCGCTGAGATCGTTGATGGATGGAAAGAAGCAAGTTGGTCTCGGAACTCACCTAACGTTTGACGAACTGCTGCAACGAATCGTTGTCGGTGGTTGGCCGGAGCTCCTTGGTGCTGACGAGCGGAGCGCACGACGCTGGCTACGCGATTACCTCACAAACATCGTCGAGGTGGACATCCAACAATTAGGTTCTCGGCGGGAGCCGCACAATCTGCGAAGGCTTGTGGAGTCGCTGGCGCGCTCTGTGGCTCAATCGGTATCGACGACCAAACTGGCAGAAGATGTAGG
>JAAZCT010000295.1 GCA_012513165.1 Actinomycetales bacterium | reverse complement strand
TTCTTCGTTGTATGGGTGGGTCAGGAACTGGCGGTCGCTTTGCGGCGGGGGAGCACCCGAGCGAGTCGTCCTCTGCGCACCACTTCGGTGCCCGAGTGGTCGGCCGCTTCTTGGGCCGCAGCCGGAACGCTCATGATCGATCCATACAGTTCCGCGTGAGCTTCTTCGTTGTCTCGTTCGCGCCAAGACGCGACTGCGGCAGACACTAGATGCCCACACACGTTCGCGTAGCCGGCAGCCGAGGGATGGAACCGGTCTTCGCCAAAGAATCCGTCACCCAGTTTGATGAAGAGGGGGCCCATCAGGTCGCCCACGGAAACCACTCGTGCGCCAGCGTCCACAGCAGCAACAGTTTGGGCGCGAGCGAGCCGGCGACTCCAGTGACGCACCACATTGCGCAACGGGGGCAGGATCACCTTGATCGTGCCCATATCTGGAACTGTACCCACCACCACTTCAGCGCCTGTTTCGCGCAGCGTGCGTACGGCAACGCCCAAACGGGCAGCGGCGATCGAAGGTCGAACTTGACGGCGTATGTCGTTTGCGCCCACCAGAATGAACGCCATTTCGGGCTTGTGGTCCACTGCGGCTTCGATCTGATCCAGCAGATCGATCGAGGATGCACCGACGACAGCTTCGGACCGCATGCTGATGGGGGTATCTAGAACGTGTGAAAGGCCTTCAGCCAACTGGGCTGCGGGAGTTTGTTCGCGCTTCTTGACGCCGTAACCAACTGCCGTGGAATCGCCGATGAGCAAAGCTCGAATCGGTTCACCAGGGGAGTCGACGCCATAGACCGTGTTCCCGTGCGGGGGGCGTTCCTTCGTGGTGCCGATCTTCTTGCGTGCCCACAACGCTTGGCCGATGAGAACGGCATAGAAAGCCACCAAGCCGGCACTGAACTTCAGTGCAAGTTTGGCCGAACCTTTGGTTCTGCGGTGGCGGAGCAATGACACGCCCACTAGTTTAGGGGCCCGCCCTGAAAGCCCGACCAGGCCTTGGTTGGCGTGTCTCGCCTGAGGCGCACCGCCCGCAAACACAGAAACGCGCGCGAGTGACTTGACCCCTTGCCTATGATGGCTAAATGAGCGTCCTCCTTCCTAACTTGCGTGACGTCGGCGGCAAGCAAGCCGACGGCGGGTTGGTGCAAACAGGAAGGCTCTTCCGCAGCGCGCTGCCGATGCCCACGGACATCGTTCCGGCCGCCATCTCGTGGCCGCCGGCGACCATCATCGACTTGCGCTCGGACATGGAAACAGCGCGCGAGCCGCAGCACCCGATGTCGGGAGCCGGCGTATCGGTGCACAAGATTTCACTGCTCAGCGAACTGCGCCCCGGCGACGTTCCGCCCACCACTTTGATCGACCTATATCAATACGTTCTCAAAACCACTTCTGATCGGCTGGTCAACGTCGTAGAGACGGTAGCCACATCGCAAGGCGCCACGCTTATTCACTGCGCGGTGGGCAAGGACCGCACCGGCATTTCCATCGCGATGGTGTTGAGCCTGCTGGGAGTGCCTCGCGAAGACATCGTTCAGGACTACCTCGAGACTGAGAAGAACAAAGAAGCGATCATCGCCCGGTTGCACCTCATGAACGGAACCAACCTGCCTGCGGCATCTTCTGACTTCTTACAGACGCCGGTCGAGGCGATCGAAGGCGTACTGAACACTTGGGACGCCCACGCACTCGGCGCCGTCGGTTGGTTCACCGAAGCCGGTGGAAGCGAGAACACCGTCGATCAGCTACGCGACTCGATGGTGAAGCCATGACCGATATGACCATCGAGCCGCGGACTGTTCCGCTGGGCGGATTGCGTGGTTTGCAGGTCGACAGAACACTGCCGACCAAAGGTTTGCCCACGATCGGTGCGTGGTGTTTCCTCGATCATTTCGGGCCCACGTTCCAGTCGATGGACGTGCTGCCCCACCCGCACACGGGCTTGCAGACGGTCACCTGGTTGCTCGCGGGCGGAGTCGAACACCGGGACAACCTCGGCAGCAATGTCACGATCCAACCGGGTGAACTGAACCTCATGACGGCCGGCAACGGCGTTTCGCATTCGGAGTTCTCGCTGGACGCCAGCGGTTCGATGCACGGCCTGCAGTTTTGGGTGGCGCTGCCAGAAAGCCGCCGTCACGGAGAAGCCACCTTCGAACACTTCGCGGATCTGCCCGTCGTGCACGAGCAAGGCTGGGAAGCCACCGTGTTCATGGGCGAGTTCGCTGGCCAGACGTCTCCGGCCAGCGCCTTTAGCCCCATCGTGGGCGCCCAGATTGTGGTGAACGCGGGCCGGCACGAGATCCGGTTGAACCCCGAATTCGAGCACGGACTCGTGGCGGTCGATATGTCGGTGGACGTCAACGGCGAGCGCCTGGCGCAACGGTCCTTGCGGTTCATCGATGTTGGCGCCGAGTCTGTCGTGATTGACGCTCCGGTGCGCACCACGGTGGTGCTGATCGGTGGCGAACCGTGGGACGAGCCTCTCGTGATGTGGTGGAACTTCGTCGCTCGGACTCACGCAGAGATCGAAGAGGCGCGCAGCGATTGGGAAGCCGGTGATCAGCGTTTCGGCACGGTCGACGGCCACGGCGGTAAAGTCATTCCCGCTCCGCCGTTGCCGCCCGTGATCCTCAAACCGCGCGTGCGCCGACTGCCTTAGTGAGAACTGGCGGCCTTGGGGTCGCTGGGTTTGCCTCGGACGTGGCGGTCGAGTTCGCGCCACAGGACGATGATCGTCAATGTCACCCAACTTGCGTCGATCCACGTGAGCGGCCACGGGAGTTTCAAGGCCGCGAGGTGAATAACCGACGTGATCCACGTCAAGAAGTACAGCAACATCAGCGACACGCGCGTGGCTCGAGTGTTCGCTACTTCCACGAGAAACAGGGCCGGCACGAAGATCAGCGTCAGATCGTAGAGCACCAAATGCGGTGAGGCCAAGATCGTGGCAAGCAGCGCGAGCGACCAGATCGCACGTTGATCCACCCCCAGTTTCGCCCAAGCGAAAACTTTCCAGATGCCGAACGCCACCACCGCGATCGTTACGAGGGTTCCAATGCTGGCCACAGCAGGAGCCCAAATCGGCGGTGCGAGCGTGACGAAGAACGCCGGTAGGCCGATCATCTTCCAGGCTTGATCGATTTGCACGAGTTCGGCGTAGGCCGGGCTAGCCAATGCCTCGAGCCAGGCGCGAAACACCTCAGGGCCAAACACCACATGGGTAATGGCGAGGGTGGCGATACCGGTGAGGGCGCCGGTGGCGAGTGCCTTCCACATCCGCATCGCAAGCAACATGAAAGGCACGAGGATAAACAGTTGCGGCTTGATCGCCCCGAGCGCGAAGACGATGCCGGCCCACCCCTGTTGGTCCGCCAGAACCAGCCGGATTCCGCCGACCATCAGCAACAGCGTGAGCGCGCTCTGCTGGCCGGCGCCCAAGAGTTCGAAGATCGGGAAACTCGATACCAAGATCAAGATTGTGACCACGCGGTGTTCGCGAAATAGTGTCGGCGCGAACGGTTCGAGCAGGCGCACCGAGAGTACGATGCACAGGATCGAGAAGGCGGTCCAGATGAGGGCCGCGGTGTTGAACGAGACGAGCGCCAACGGCGTATAGAGCAGCGCCACGTGTGGGGGAGACACGAACCATGATGGTGCCGCGTTACGGACGGCCTCGGTCTGGAAGGCCCATTGGGCGTTGACGTCGTACAGTTCGCTCAATCGACCGTCGAGGAAGAAACTCGCGCCAGTCCACGGGGCAGCGAAGTCGGGCAGCAGGGTCTGATCTTCGGATGAAGCGATCAGCGGGATGCCGATCATGGCGATCACCATGATGATCTGTCCGATCAGGATCGCGGTCGGATACAAGCGGAGCCGTTCGGCGGTCATGAACCGATCCAGGCGTGCGGCTACCGCATCGATTCTCGTACCCATGAGGTGAATCGTATGCGCACTGCTGCGGCCCTCGCGGGAAGTGAGCGGGTTTAGGCGTCGTAACGCAGCCCGGTGGCGTGTAGTGGGCAGTAGCCACCGGGGTTCTTCACGAGGTATTGCTGGTGATAGTCCTCGGCGTACCAGTAGTCGCTTAACGGAGAGATTTCCGTGGTGATCTGACCGTAGCCGGCTTGGGTGGCCACCGCTTGAAACCGCTCGCGCGACTGTTCAGCAAGGGCCAGTTGCTCAGCATTGGTTGCCAGAATGATCGAACGATACTGGGTGCCTCGGTCGTTCCCTTGTCGCATGCCTTGAGTGGGGTCGTGGTTCTCCCAAAACACCGCCAACAAGTCTTGGAACCTGACCTGGCTGGGATCGAAGATCACGCGCACCACTTCGGCATGGCCGGTCAGCCCGCTGCACACTTCCTCGTAGCTCGGGTTCGGCGTGAAGCCACCTGCGTAGCCGACCGTCGTGGACCAGACGCCTGGGATTTGCCAGAAGGTTTGTTCTTCGCCCCAAAAGCACCCTAAGCCGAACACTGCGACGTCCATGCCCGCAGGCGGGTCGGTCTCAAGCGGGTTGCCGGTCACGAGATGTTGCGCCGCGAGCGAGAACGGCCGGTTTGCGCGCCCGGGCAACGCCGTTTGGGCAGTGACGGGCTCTGGCGTGGAACGAAAGTTAAACATGGTGCCTCCGACAATAAGAACCCCGTCACGGTTGGGTTTGTTCCCGTAGGCTCAAGTATGTGACCAGTGAAGAACAGTTGCCGCCCATTTCCCGCCACGGTATTCCGCGCGGAGTCGACAAGGCCGCAGCTTGGTCCTGGCGCCTGCTTTTGATCGCTGCTGCGATCTGGGGTGTCCTGTGGCTCTTGACCACTTTCTCGGAAGTTTCAGTCCCGATCGCGATCGCCTTGCTCGGTACGGC
>JAAZCT010000294.1 GCA_012513165.1 Actinomycetales bacterium | reverse complement strand
TCGCCTCGAGTCCCATCAGCCTTCGGATGACTTTGCCCAAACCGGTGCCTGACGCTCGACGAGCGTTGAACTGTCGCCGGATGTGAGCGACCGAGGGCACGTAGTCCGGCCCGATGTCGTCCATGACGACGTCTGCGTGACCTTCGAGCAGCGACATCAACCCGGTAACTTTCCCAACGATCGCGCGTTGTTCCTCGTTCTGCATGATGTCGGAGAGCGCGCGATCGTCGTTCCCTCGAATCACATCGAGCACTTGCGGCAACACGTCGCTGACGAGTTCGCCCAAGGATTGAGATTCGTTCGTGGCCGAATCGGCCAACTGGCCGACCAGCCCGAGCAAGTAGTCGGGCATCCACGGAACACCGCTGAACTGAGCTCGATGTGTTTCTTCGTGAAGACATACCCACTGGCGGAAGTCCGTCGGGTCCACCTCGATTTTGCGTTCGATGCTGACCACGTTCGGTGCGACGAGAAGGAGCCGGCCCGGGCCGTTTGGACCTTCCCAAAAGGGGTCGAACTGCCCGAGAACCCGACGGGCCATGAACGACATCAGGGCGCCCATTTCGGCGCCGGCCATCTTTTCGCCCACCACCTTGGCGCCGCCGGTCGGCAGTTTGCCGCTGGCCTCCAAGTTCGACTTGAACGGGACGATGATCTTCTCGAAACTCTTGAGGTTCGCCTCGACCCATCGAGGGCGGTCCACCACGAGGACCGGCGCGGGGTAGGCGGGGGTCAAGCCGGTGAACTGCGCCACGGGTTCTTGGGCGATCACGGCAGCCGACCTCAGTTCGGCCACTACCTCGCTCACCTCGGCAGCGCTCATCTCGGGGCCGGCGGGCGTGAGCCGGTCCGCAGTCGATTGAGCAAGAGTCCAGTCGATCATGGGTTAAACCTACTGGGGCGCTGGTCAGCGCGTAGTGACGCGTAGTCGGCCACTCAACATGCGCACGTGGCGATTGCGGCCGCCACGTGGTCTACGGCGTCTTGTGGAGGGCCCTTCGGATAGCCGTTGATTTGATCCGCCATGACTGCGAAGACGATGGTGCGGCCGTCCGGCAGATTCGCCCAACCCGCGAGACTCGACACCCCGGTGAGCGTGCCGGTCTTGGCGCGGACGACGCCTCGGGCATTCGGAGTGAAGTCGAAACGTTCAGCCAACGACCCGTTCAGCCCCGCGACCGGCAACCCCGTGACCAAAGGCGCGAAGCGGTCCGAGCCGAGAGCGGAGGTCAATAGTTCAACGAGCAGAACCGGCGAGATCTGATTCGAACGCGACAGCCCGCTCCCGTCCGACAACTCGAGGTTCGATGTCGGAATACCGGCCCCGTCCAGTAGCGCCCGGACCGCCTTAACGCCGCCCTTGAAGCTGGCGTCTTCACCTTTCGCGATCGCCGTGTGCCGAAGGAGAATCTCCGCACCAGTGTTGTCGGAAATCTCCAGCATGAACGAAGCGACCTCTCGTAGAGGCGCGCTCTTCCCTACGGTGACAAGCTCTGAGTCTTTTGGCGCTTTCTTCGCTGCGACGCTCTCGACTGTGACGCCGTTCTTCTCGAGCGCGGCGGCGAACGTTTCCGCAGCGTCAGCCGAAGGCGCCCTGGTCGTCTCGGGAAGTGCCCTCGCGTTGAGTGCTGTGATCGGTTCAACGACGCTGGGGATCAAACTGCTGGACCACGTAGGGTTCGTTTCCGGGCCGGTGAACAGCGAATCGTCGAACTTGAGGTTCACCGTCTCTGACCCGAGCTTTTCGGCGGTCTCGGCGGCAAGCCGTTCCAGGGAGGTTCCGTTCCACGAACGTTTGACGCGTTTGCTAACCAAGTAGGGGTCCCCTCCGCCCACGAGGTACACGGTGTTTCCGGATCGACGCACTTCGGTTTCGAATCGATGATCCGGGCCCAGCGCTGCCAGCACACTCCACGCTGTGAGGACCTTGGTGGTGGAAGCCGGGACGTGTGTCCTCGATTCGCGGTTGACGAGCACCTCTCCGTTCCGAGCGTCTGCCGCAACGAATCCGACTTCAGGACCCAAAGCAGGGTCGCCCAATGGGCCTGCGACGGCTGCTTCGAGCGCTTCCTTGTTGATCGGATAGTCGACCCGTGGAATGGCTGGCTGCTGGACGGGTTTCATTTCTAGTACGTCTTGAGGCGGGATCGCGAACTCGCTGGGACATTCGCCTTCGCACAGGAAAGAGTTGAAGGTCCCGGCACGATGTCCCAAAGAAAGTGGAATCAGAATCAGGGCAAGCGTGACCAAAACCACGACGGTCCAGATGACGAATCTGCCCCTATTTCCACGCAACCCTTCCATGTGAGACACAATAGGCGGAACGGCTTATCCGTGGGGATGGCACTCGGCATTTTCCCCAACTTGAACACTTCATCGGAGGAATTGTGATTTTTGACGTCACCGTCGAGATCCCTAAGGGCGAACGCAACAAGTACGAACTCGACCACAAGACCCATCGCTTGCGCCTCGACCGCACGCTTTTCACCTCGATGCAATATCCCGCGGATTACGGCTTCATCGACGACTCGCTCGGTCTTGACGGCGATCCGCTGGATGCTTTGGTGATCCTTCCGTTTCCCACGTTCCCCGGTTGCGTCATCGAGTGTCGCGCGATTGCGATGTTCCAAATGACTGACGATGCCGGCGGAGACGACAAGGTCTTGTGCGTTCCAGCCAATGACCCGCGCCAAGCGCATCTGAAGGATATCGACGACGTCTCGGACTTCGATCTCAAAGAAATCCAGCACTTCTTCGAGTCCTATAAGGCACTCGAGCCAGGCAAGTTTGTCGAAGCCGGTTCGTCCTGGTTGGGTCGCGCTGAAGCCGAACTAGAAATTCAGGCAAGTTTCGATCGCTTCAAGGACAACGGCGGATACTGACCCCATCAACTGAACCGCCGGCCAAGCACCTCACTGGTGCGCGGTCGGCGGTTTTGTTGTGCTCAGGGCCCCGCCGCGTGAGGCTTCAGTGTTGTTCGGCGGGTTCCGGTTTAGGGCTCGAGGCCTTGATCATGGTGCGCACCACTTCGCCAAACACGTTCATATCGATCTTTGGGTCGAGTGACCGCAAGGCACCCAAGCCGACGCCCACGCTCAACAGCGCTGTTGCCGTCTTATCGGCATTCTCTTGGCCTCTCAGATTGAATTTCTGGGAAATATCAACCACGAGCAACCGCACGAGTTCGGCGATCTCACGGTGTCGGGCCACGAGCTGATTCGCGACCCACGGGTTACTTCCTGCGACGGCGGCGAACTCTAATTCGAGCGTGGTCCAGCGAGGATCAACCAGATCGTCTTGAGCCCAGGCTACGAACACGTCAAGCTGGGTGTCTAGGTCGCTGTCGCCAGAAAAGATCTTGGCAACGCCCCGCACCTTTTCGCGGTGGATCACGTCGAGAACTTCGAGACACAGTTCTTCTTTGCCGTCGAAGTTCGAGTACACGGCTCCCTTGGAATAGCCAGCTTCGATCGCCACTTTGTCGAGCGAGGTTGCGGCATAGCCAATGTCAAGAAACATGCTCCGAGCTTGGGCGACGAGACGCTCTCGGGTCTCGGCTTGCTTTTCGGCGCGCGAGATCTTGGGAAGCGAGTTCACGCTCTTGCTGTGCTTCACCTCGTGCTCCAATCACGTTTCAGATACCGATGGTATTCGAAATACGTTCAGGACACAAGCGCTCGTGTGACTGGTGCCACATTACTGCGAGCGCCTCTGGCGTTGTTTGGACTTTCGCACTCAGACCCTCGGATCGCTGATACAACTAAGGAATGGTTTCCGACACCACGTGGCAGGCCCTCGACACGATTCACTGTGTGGTTTACAACCGACACAACCATGAACAAGACTACGAAAAAATTGGGCTCGACAAGCCGTGGTTGAACTACTGCGCCAGCCGTGCAGCCGCTCTCGGGCCGGTGTCCGCAGAGTTAGCCACGGCACTCTTTTACGGTTTCTCCCCAGACCAAATTCGCCAACAGTTGCCTCGCGCTTGGGGGATCGCGTCACCCGCTCAGGTCCTGGAAGCCCGTTATGCGATCGCTGCTCGCGCACTCGAACCGTTCGCAGATCAGATCGATGGACTGGCAAGATCACTCGTCGAAGTCTTGACCCGACTCGACCTCGCGGGAGCGCCCATGGCGGCCGCCCAGATCGCGCTGGAAACACCAGACACGCCGAGCCGGCAGTTATGGCACGCGGCGACCGCCCTGCGTGAATATCGAGGCGATCGGCATTGGTCGGTACTCGCCACGGCCGGCATCGGAGGGGCCGCAGCGAACGCGCTCGGCGTGGCGACGGGCCGACAAAAACCCAGCCAACAAGCACGCACGGGCTGGAGCGACGCCGCATGGGAGGAGGCGTTCGCCGGACTCGCTACCCGAGGTTGGGTAAGCGAAGACCGCACCGCCACGCCCGAAGGAATCGCTGCGCGCAAGCAACTCGAAGATGTCACAAGCCGGATCACCCTGGTAGGCCTCGACACCGAATCACGCGCGCGATTGCTTGCGGCCGAAACCCAACTCGCCTCGATCGCAGAATCGCTGACCGCGTGAACACACCAGACGCAACGCCTAGGAACAAGACGATTCGCGATGGCCTGCGACTCTCTATTGGAATGTTCACCGTCATCGAAGTGCAAGCTCCCGAACAGGTGGACAAGACTCGTGCCGCGATCGCGCTGCTGTTCGCTCCGTTCGCCTTCGCGTTCTGGGCGTTGCTGGTCGGCTTAATTCTCCAAACCGGCCAAGGCCTTGGCCTCGACTCGCTCCCGCTGGCCGCAGTAGGAGTCACCCTCCTGGTGCTCGGGAACCGAGCGTTCCACCTCGATGGGCTGGCTGACACCTTCGACGCTCTGGCGGCCTCGTTCGACCCCGAGCGGTCCCTCGAAGTTGCCCGACTCGGCAATATCGGTCCTGCAGGTCTCGTGGCTGTGGTGTTGGCTCTCCTCTTGCAGGTGACGGCCGGCGCTGCACTCATTGCGCAGCAACACGGCGTATGGATATTCGTCGCACTCGCTTGTTTAGCCCGGGGCGCCAGCGTCACCGGCGCACTTCGCGGCGTTCGCGCTGCCCGGCCCGAAGGCTTGGGCGAAACCTTCAGCCAAAGTATTCCCCGCTGGGCCGGGCTCGTCAGTTGGTTCTCTATGATCGGCGCGAGCGGCGGCCTCGCGTTCGCCGCAGGTCTCGACCCTTGGGCGGGCATCTACACAGCAATCGGTGCAGGCATGGCGGTGGCATGGCTCGTGCGTCACTGCATCAAGCGTTTCGGCGGGATCATCGGAGACGCGCTCGGCGCCTCGATCGAGATCGCGTTCACCATTTTGCTTCTCGGGTTCGCTATCTGAACCCAGCGCGCCGCGTCACAACCTGATGACGCGGCCAGCCACCACAAGGTGAACCTCATCGCTGAGAGCGGCCCACTGCTGATTCACGGCCCCCAATAGATCACGAAACACTCGGCCCGACACGTGTTCAGGGACCACTGACCAGCCGACCTCATTCGTCACGGTCACGACGTGGTCGTCGTACCCAGACAATTGAGTCAACGCCTCGGCTACTCGGGCGTCGAATTCGGTGCGCCAATGACTGACGGGCCGCCCCCAACCATCCAGGCGATCGATCAACGCCGTCACCCACGTTCCAAGGCAATCGATCAGCACCGGGCCGGCAGCCTGATTCAGTGCCGTATCAAGGTGGACGGTCTCGATGGTGTTCCAGTTCGCTGGACGGCGTTCCTGATGCGACCGCACTCTGTGCGCCCAGTCCGGATCGTCACTCGGGTTGGGCATCGGACCGGGAGCCACGTACGTCACCGCCCCGAAATCCGACATGAGCGATTCGGCATGACGCGACTTGCCCGAGCGCACGCCTCCGGTCACCAGAATCTTCATCGTCGCTTCCCTTCGCCGGCGCAACCCACAGTTCTAGTGTGCTGGTTCGTCACGAGTTTCGTCCTCGTTGCCGCTGGTTTCGGCTGGCAAATATCTGGCTCGGCGAGCCGCACGACGCAAGGTGGCCAAGACTGCAGGGCCCAGCAACAAGATCATGACCGTGTTCGTAATGGCGCGGCCAGTGTCCCAACCCCACAACGATGTGAGGGCTGTGAATACGAGGAACCGCTGCAGGTTTTCGAGCGGCGGGTCGCCCGGGACCATCGACAAGCCGTCGGTTTCGCCGGGGATGGCGATGCCGAGTGTGAACGGCCACGAGGTGAAGTTCATGATCAAACCGAAGGCGTAGGCGGCCACGATGCCGTAAGCCACCAGCATCGCGATCTCGGCTTTGCCGGTGACGCGTTTCGGTAGGAAACCAGCGAACATACCGATCCAAGCCGAACACAACATCTGAAACGGAAGCCACGGCCCGACGCCTGCTGTCAACAATGCCGACGCAAACAGACTGGTGCATCCGAGCACGAAGCCGAAACCGGGCCCGAAGACTCGGCCGCCCAAGATCAGCATGAAGAAGACCATTTCGATGCCGGCCGTGCCTGCGCCGATCGGTCGCAGGGCTGCGTTGATGGCGGTGAGTACGCCCAGCATGGCGAGGGCTTTGGAGTCCATTCCGCCCTGAGAGATTTCGGCCAAAACGACCAAGACCACGACGGGAAGCAAGACGATGAAGATGAAGGGCTGGTCGACTCGTTGTTGATCCTCGGCCGGTGCGAAAAACAGCGGCCACAACAGCATGATCAACCCGGCCACCGACGCAGCCGAAAGCACCGCGACCGAGCGCAGAGACAGCTCGATTGCGGGACGCGCTCGGGTGGTTTCGTCAGCCATCGACACCAGCCGCTTTCATAGCGGAACGAACGTCGTCGACCGTGAGCCAGTCGGATCCAAGAATCTTGGACACTTGTGGGGCAAATGCAGGCGACTCGCGCAAAACCTCGATGGCAGGACCCTGGGACACCACGTCGCCGTCGGCCATCACCATCACGCGATCGGCCACGTTCGCCACGAATTCCACGTCGTGTGTGGACAACATGATTGAGTGTCCGCGCTGGGACAGGTCGGCCAGCATTTCGGCCAGCCCTCGTTTGGCCGGATAGTCCAGACCGCGAGTCGGCTCATCGAGCAGGAGCACCAGTGGTTCGGCCGACAACACAATCGCCAACACCAAAGCGAGCCGTTGCCCTTCGGAAAGGTCGCGGGGGTGCTTCGCCAGATCGATGCCCGGAGCCAGGCGTTCAAGCAGCCCCCGCGCTGTGCCCGATTCGGCGCCAGCTTGCTCATCGGCGGCAGCGCACTCTTCGGCCACGGATTCCAGGTACAGCAGGTCCGCAGCGGTTTGTGGCACGAGCCCCACCAGCATCCGAGCCTCGTCTGCGTTCACATCGGCAGGGTCGATTCCTTCAACCTGCACTCGCCCGCCGTCACGTTTGCCGGTGCCTTGCAGCGCCCACATCAGCGAAGATTTGCCGCATCCGTTGCGGCCCATCAAAGCCAGAATTTCCTTGCGGTTGAGTTCCAGGTTCACTTCGTTGACAGCGACCTTGGAGCCGTAGGCCACCGTGATGTGTTTCGCCGTCAGCACCTGCTCGACCGCCTGACGTGCTGGACGGATTCGCGGCCCCAAAGACAGCGGCTCGGCTCTGGCCAACTTCCGGGCGTCACGCACCGACAGCGGCAACGGCGCCCAACCGGCAAGTCGCCCGAGTTCCACGATCGGCGGAGCCACCGGCGAATCGAGCAACATCTCCTCGGGTCCGCCAATCCGCACTCGCCCTTGATCAACCACAGCGATCCGATCCACGAATGGGATGACGCGTTCCATCCGGTGTTCGGCGATCACGACGGTCAGCGCGAGGTCGTGTGCGAGTCGAGCGATCGTGGCCAACACTTCTTCGGCGGCCATCGGATCGAGGGCCGAGGTCGGCTCATCGAGCACGAGCAGTCGCGGGTGAGTGGTCAACACCGCGCCGATGGCCACCCGCTGTTGTTGCCCGCCCGACAACGCCCGCAAGGAGCGTCTGCGCAAGTTCGCGATGCTCAACAGGTCGAGTGTTTCTTCAACCCGGCGGCGCATGGTCTGCGGATCGAGTCCGAGTTGTTCCATCCCGTAGGCGAGCTCTTCTTCAACGTTGGTGCCCACGAAACTCGACAAGGGATCCTGTGGAACGAAGCCGACGGTGTCTGCCAGTTCGCGTGGGGGCTGGCCGATGATCGAGGTTCCGTCGATCAACACGTCGCCGATCAGGGTACCGCCAGAAAAGTGCGGCACGAGTCCGTTGAACATGCCCAACAGGGTCGACTTGCCCGAGCCGGTGCGTCCCGACACTAGGATCACTTCGCCCTCGTGCAGCGCGAAGTTCACATCCGTGAGGATGTTGGGTCCGTTCGACTCGTATCGGAACGACACGTTCTTCAGTTCGACAACGCTCATGCGTCCTCCTCAACGTCTTCGTCGCGCGGGGCCGGAGGCGTCAGCACAGCAGGGATCGCTCCCAGCAGCACGATCGCCACCAGCAGCAGCGAAATCTCAGGCCAGCCGTCCCACATCGGATACATCACTTCAAGGTGCGAGGCGGACGCGAGTTTGAACCCCACGGCAACGCTCACACCGCTGACGACGGCCACCCACTCACCTGCCCGCCATCGGATCGGCCGGTATCGCGTGCGACGCACTCGACGTCCGGCAAGGCGCATCGCCAAACCTGCGAACGCCACGCCCACGATCATCATGGGCCACGACAGGTAGCTCGTGACGGATGCGTCGAGGAAGGCGTAACTGCCGATCGCCAGAGCAATAAGCGCCAGAATCATCAGGGTGCCAGTAGTCCAGCGCTCGCGTTTGGGTGTGTCGCCGGCACGGCCATACCCTCGCGAGTCCATGCTCGCCGCAAGGGTCAAGGACCGCTCGAGCGCATCTTCGAGCACGGGGATCAAGGTTCGTTTGACGGCCCGCACCCCTTTGCCTGGCTCGCCGCGAAGTTTGCGCGCTTTGTGCACCCGCTTGACGCTGTCCGCGAGTTGCCCAAACACGGACATCGCCACGACGATCGCTGTGCCGACCTCGTAGAGCGCGGGAGGAACCGAAGCGAGCAGCTGGCGCGGGTTCGCCAAAGAGTTGGCGGCACCCACACAGATGATGATGGTTGCTAGTCGCATGCCGTCATAGAGCCCGGACAAGATTGCGCCCTGAGTGACGTCGCCCAGCAGTTGGATCCCCCGAGCCACTTCGGGCAACGGGATTTCGGGCAGTGAGAACAGGACAGGAT
>JAAZCT010000293.1 GCA_012513165.1 Actinomycetales bacterium | reverse complement strand
GCAGATCGCTTGCGCTCCTATGGCGCGGTTTCCGAGGAAGTGCCGACCATCTCGGTCGAGCCGCCACGCAACCCGCAACAGATGGACAAAGCCATCCGCGGACTGGTCGAAGGCCGTTACGAATGGATCGTTTTCACGAGCGCCAACGCAGTGAAGGCCGTGCGTGAAAAGTTCGAAGAATACGGACTAGACGCTCGTTCCTTCTCGGGCTTGAAGATCGCTGCCGTGGGCGAAAAGACTGCTGCTGCGGTCGGCGGGTTGGGAATCCGTCCAGACTTGGTGCCTTCGGGCGAACAATCTACTCGCGGCCTGCTCGAAGATTGGCCACCGTACGACGACCTGCTCGATCCGCTGAACCGCGTGTTCTTGCCTCGTGCCGACATCGCCACCGAAGCGCTCGTAGCTGGCCTGCTGGAACTTGGCTGGGAAGTTGACGACGTGACGGCGTACCGGACTGTTCGGGCCGCCCCGCCACCGGCACCAACCCGCGAAGCGATCAAGACTGGCAAGTTCGACGCGGTGATGTTCACCTCCAGTTCGACGGTCCGCAACTTGGTCGGTATCGCTGGAAAGCCGCACGCCACCACGGTGATCGCGTGCATCGGGCCGGCAACGGCAAAGACGGCTGAAGAACACGGTCTGCGTGTGGACGTCGTTGCAGAGTCGCCTTCAGTTGAGGTGTTGGCAGATGCTTTGGCCGAGTTTGGCCGTCAGCGTCGCGTCGCGATGATCGAAGCTGGCACGCCAGTGACGAAGCCTTCGCAGCGCAAGCCGTCATCGCGCCGCAGGTCTTCTTGAGATGACTGCCGTTCGGCCACGAAGGTTACGGCCCACGGGCGCCATGCGGCGACTCGTGGCCGAAAACCAACCGCGGATTTCCAGCCTCGTGCTGCCCGCGTTCGTGGCCGAAGGCGGCACCTCGCCGCGCCCGATTGGCAGTATGCCCGGGGTGGTGCAGCACTCGCTCGATTCGCTGCGCGGCGCTGCGGGGGAGGCTGCCGAACTCGGACTCGGCGGCATCATGCTGTTCGGGATCCCCGCGCACAAAGACGCCGTCGGATCAGCTGCACTTGAGGCGGACGGCGTCTTGGCTGCCGCAATTCGTGCGGTGAAGGCTGAAACTGGCGACGACCTCGTGGTGATGAGCGACGTGTGCCTCGACGAGTTCACCGACCACGGCCACTGCGGACTGCTCGATGAAACTGGGCGAGTCGACAACGACGCCACCGTCGAGGTTTACCGCCAGATGGCCGTGCTCCACGCGCAAGCTGGCGTGGACGTAGTGGCACCCAGCGGCATGATGGACGGCCAAGTGGGCCAGATCCGTGCCGGCTTGGAGGCCGCCGGTCATCACAACACCGCGATCCTCGCGTACACCGCGAAATACGCGTCCGCTTTCTATGGACCGTTTCGCGAAGCCGTCGATTCCTCGTTCGCAGGCAGTCGACGCGAGTACCAACAAGACCCCGCTAATCGCCGCGAAGCGATGCGCGAACTCGACCTCGATCTGGCCGAAGGCGCCGACATGGTGATGGTGAAGCCTGCCATGTCCTATCTGGACGTTCTGGCTGACGTCAGCGCGGTCAGTCGCGTGCCCGTCGCTGCCTATCAAGTTTCTGGCGAATACGCCATGATCGAGGCCGCAGCCGAACGCGGATGGATCGATCGAGATGCTGCGATCGACGAATCGCTGACCAGCATCACGCGCGCTGGCGCCGACATTATCTTGACCTATTGGGCCGCCGAAGTGGCTCGTCGTCATGCCACCGACTGGCGCAGGTGACCCATGAACACCAACCGATCTGAAGCGCTTTTTGCGCGCGCCAAAGCAGTGTCGCCCGGTGGCGTGAACTCGCCGGTCCGAGCGTTTCGCGCTGTCGGCGGGCAGCCGCGGTTCATCGCTGAGGCTCACGGCCCGTGGCTGATCGACGCTGACGGCAATCAACTGCTAGACCTCGTGGGCTCGTGGGGGCCGATGATCCTCGGACACGCCCACCCGCAGGTCGTCGACGCGATCACGGCGGCCGTCGCGAAGGGCACCTCGTTTGGAACGCCCGCCGAACCAGAAGTGGCACTCGCCGAAGAAATCGTCGCCAGAACGCCAGTCGAGAGCGTGCGGATGGTGTCGTCGGGGACCGAAGCGACCATGTCTGCGATTCGCCTCGCGCGCGGGTTCACCGGCCGAAACACGATCGTGAAGTTCGCCGGTTGCTATCACGGGCACGTCGATTCGCTGCTGGGCGAAGCGGGATCGGGCCTCGCGACACTCGGGATTCAACAAAACCCGGGGATCCCCACCTCGGTCGCAGCCGACACGATCGTGCTGCCTTACAACGACGCTGCCGCACTCGAAGTGCTGTTTGCCGAGCGCGGAGACTCGATCGCGTGCGTCATCACGGAGGCCGCCCCGGGGAACATGGGCGTGATCGCACCAGAGCCTGGATTCAATGCGCTGATCGCGCGCT
>JAAZCT010000292.1 GCA_012513165.1 Actinomycetales bacterium | reverse complement strand
CTCTTTGTCCATTGCCGTATTCAGCACACGGAAGTACCCTTGAAAGTGTCCCATCCGCAGCAGGACGGCACTGGACACGAAGCCCATTTCACGGTGGCACGCTGGGGGCACGACAACTCCATAACTGCCGAGAATCCGCGGAATCACGCGGGTGGTGACGAGTACTGGGACTTCTAGGCGGTTTGCTGCTTGTATTGTTTCTTTCAGAAAGATACAATACAAGCATGAAAGCGACTGTCGCGCTCCAAGTTATCGCTGACATCACCGCCTCGCAGTGGGGGATGGTGACAACAGCGCAGGCAGGTGCGCTCGGGGTCCCTCGTCTCATGCTGGCTCGGCTGGCGGAGGCAGGCCACTTGGAGCGGCTCGCGCAAGGTGTCTATCGAGACGCTGGTGCTCCTAGTGACGAGTTTGAAGATCTTCGAGCTGCGTGGCTCAGTACCGAACCCAAGCTTCTGGCTGAAGAACGCCTGTCCGACCTGAAGGACGGCGTTGTGGTGGCGAGTTCATCGGCAGCGATTCTGCACGGTGTCGGAGATCTATGGGCGAATCGTCATGAGTTCGTGACTCGCCAGCGTCGTCAGACGCAACGTACTGAGATTCGCTATCGGCAGCGCCTCCTTGAAGACCGCGACGTCACGCTTGTCGAGGGGCTGCCAGTGATGACGCTGGAGCGCACCCTGGCCGACCTACTCGACGACGTTGGAGAGCTGAGCCTTGTCGCTGATGCACTCGGTTCGGCGGTGAAGAAGCGGAGACTTGACCTTGATCGTCTGCGGGAACTCTTCAGCCCGCTAGCCGAGCGCAACGGGTTCAAGCGGCACGATGGTAATGCCGTGCTGGAGCATCTCCTCGAAGCCGGTGGAATCGACATTGACTCTGTCGCGCGCCGGATTTCAGCAGACCAGGCGCTCAGTATGCGGATCCTCGCCAACTACCTGCAGAACGCTGTGAACTCGATCGAGATGCCAGATCTCAGTGGGCTCGTGAAGCAGATCGATCCGCTTCTTCCAGAAGTGTCCGCTGAGTTCATGCAAGGGATTCTGGATGCAACTCGACCGTTACTCGCCATTGATAAGAAGGTAGGGCAGTCTCCGGCCGGTTCGGTCTCTCCGACGCTCAGCAAAACCGTCGCGGAAGTAGTCACCATGCTTGCGCTGGCGAATGTGTCACAGCCGTGGATGAACGTCTCTAAGTCGCTCCGCAACGCCACAACACCACAAGACAGAGGGTGGGCAAACGAAGAACCTGACAAATGATGCACTCGCCAGAGCCATACTTAACCGCGCGCGGCGTTGAAGCAGCAATCAAGGAAGCCGCGAAGAAGGCGGCGCAAGCCGATCCTTCGATCGACACGAGCAAACGCATTCAGCTGGAGTACTTCAACCGATTCCTGAGCCGAGTCTTTTCTGAAGGAGAGGACTCAGAATGGGTGCTGAAAGGCGGGGCGGGTGTCTTGGCGCGGATCCCGTCCACACGGTCTACCCGTGACATCGACCTCTACCGTCAGGGCTTCAGCCTTGACCAGGCCTTGGAGGATCTCAGGCGTTTGGCGTCCGCCGACCTCGGCGATCACTTCCGGTTCGAATATACGAGTCATGAAGCATCCATCGCTGCGGATGCCCAGCCTTACACCGACGGGTATCGCGTCTCATTCAATATCTTCATCGGTGTGGCCGGGAGAGGTTCGGTGCAGATCGACCTCGTCGTCGGTGCGGGGATGACTGATGAAGTCGAGACTGCCCGCCCAGCGTCGACACTTGATCTTCCGCGACTCACGAGTAATCGGTACCGCCTGTATCCGGTCGTCGACCAGGTCGCAGATAAGGTCTGTGCAACGATGGCTGACTACGACGGGCGGCCCTCTAGCAGGGAGAAGGATCTCGTAGACATCGTGGTCTTCGCCGTCACGCAAGACATCGACGGGACGGCATTGAGTCTCGCGATCGACACCGAACTCCATCGACGCAAGATGGAACCCTTCGAGCGATTCGTGGTCCCATCCGCCTGGGGAACCGGCTACGTGAAACAGAGCAGGCCCGTGCCGCATTGCGTCGACTATCCCACTGTGGAACTGGCAGCAGAACTTGCTTCGCGGCTAATCGATCCCACTCTGTCAAGTGAGGCGCAGGGGAAGTTCTGGTCGGGAGATCTACTCGAATGGCGTTGACTCCGCCGCCCGACCAGGGCTGGCCAACTATGGCTGCCGTCACGCCTCCTCGACCCTAAGGTTGCCGCGGTCGCGTAAGGTTGCCCATTTTTCGGCCAAATTCCGGGCAACCTTACGTGATGGCGGCAACCTTAGCCAACGGTGGTTCGGGTGTGCTGTGGTTCGGGGCGGCGGGTGCGTCTAAGTGCGCGCCTCGCCATCTCCCGGCTTTGCCAACCTTGATGGCCACCAAATCGCCCGCCCGATGTCGTACGTCAAGGCGGGAACGAGCAATGTCCGCACCACGAACGTGTCAAGCAGCACCCCGAATGCAACAATGAACGCCAGTTGTACCAGGAAGAGGATCGGGATCACCGACAAGGCCGCAAAGGTCGCCGCAAGCACCAGACCCGCCGACGTAATTACACCTCCCGTGATGGTAAGACCCCGCAGAATCCCCTGCCGTGTGCCGTGCTTCAACGACTCCTCCCGAACTCGAGTCATCAGG
>JAAZCT010000291.1 GCA_012513165.1 Actinomycetales bacterium | reverse complement strand
TCCCGGTTCCGCGCACCCTCTTGCCGGCCCCGATTGAACGAGGCACAGTCAGCACCGGCGAACTGAGGCACCGCAGTGGACGGTTCATGCAGGCTGTGGCCGAAGTGCTGGCAGGGATTCGACCCCCGCGCCAACTTTCGCCGTGGTTGACCCGTGAAGTGCACTCCGAACTCAGTTCCTTCGTCAACGAAAAGTTCCACCGCCAGGCTGGCAATACTCGCAAACGTGCACAAGTCGTCTCGGTACACGTGTTTATGGTCGACGAAGATACCGCCGAAATCGCAGCACGCATGGTGGTTGCGGGACGTTCGCACGCGATCGCTGCCCGACTCCAACACGTTCATGACCCACGCGAGCGCAGCGTATGGCGCTGCACCTCACTCGCGTGGGCGTAGGGCTCAGCGGTTCCGTTTACGGGACTGCTTTTGCGCCTTCGTTTTGGCTTTCGACTTGGCCTTGCCTTTAGCTTGACGAGCTTTGTCACCGGGTGGTTCGTCGTCGTCAGAGGGCGCTTCAACGGCAACCGCAGCACCGTCTTCGCCCGGCGCCGAATAGGACATCTCGCGCGGCGCAGAATCAGACTCGAGACCCTTTGCGCTCACGACCGGACCCTCGTCTTCTGATTCCTCGCCAACTTGGACGTCCAAGTTGTAGAGATATCCCACCGACTCTTCGGAGATGCCCTCCATCATGGCGGTAAAGTACTCGAAACCTTCGCGCTGATATTCCACCAACGGATCGCGCTGCGAGTAGGCACGCAGTCCGATTCCTTCGCGGAGGTAGTCCATTTCGTAAAGGTGCTCGCGCCATTTACGGTCCACGACACTCAGCAACACGCGTCGCTCGAGTTCGCGGATGACTTCGGTGCCAAGATCATCTTCACGCTTCTGGTATGCGGCCAAAGCATCGGCCACCAGATCCGCTTCGAGCTTCTTCGGATCAAGTTGATCAGTCGCACCCGTGGGTTTATCCAATCCGACTGGATACAACGTCGACAATGCCGTCCACAGTTGATCGACGTCCCATTCCGAAGGCGGGCCCACCGTGGCGGCACGCGCATACTCCGACACGACGCTTTCAATCATCCCGACAATGCGCTCGCGCAAGTCGATACCCTCAAGCACTTGGCGTCGATCCCGATAAATCACGGTTCGTTGCGCGTTCATCACATCGTCATACTTCAAGATGTTCTTACGCGATTCGAAGTTCTGCGCTTCGACCAAAGCCTGCGCTGATGCGACCTGATTAGTGACGCGCTTATTTTCGATGGGCACGTCTTCAGGGATGCGCATGGTCTCGAAGATCCACTTCACCCAGTCACCCTTGAACAGGCGCATCAGGTCGTCTTCGAGCGATAGGTAAAACTGCGAGGCTCCGGGGTCGCCTTGGCGTCCGGACCGTCCACGCAACTGGTTGTCGATACGACGCGATTCGTGACGCTCGGTGCCGATAACAGCCAAGCCGCCAGCATCGATCACTTCTTGCTTTTCTGCGGCAACCGATTGTTGCGCCTCAGCCAAAGCAGCAGGCCACGCGGCCGTGTATTCCTCGGCATTCTCAACCGGGTCGAGTCCTTGTTTGCGCAATTGAGCGTCAGCCAAAAACTCCACATTGCCACCGAGCATGATGTCGGTGCCTCGGCCAGCCATATTCGTGGCCACAGTGACCGCGCCCTTGTGTCCGGCCATCGCCACAATGGCGGCCTCGCGTTCGTGGTGCTTGGCGTTCAGCACTTCATGAACGACTCGTTCTTTCTTCAACGCTTTCGAGATTCGCTCTGATTTCTCGACGCTCGTGGTTCCGACGAGAACCGGCTGGCCCGACTTGTGGCGTTCCACGATGTCTTGGACGATTGCGTTGATCTTGGCGTTTTCGTTGCCGTAAATCAGATCCGCGTTATCGACACGATCCACCGGACGGTTCGTACGGATCGGCACCACGCCGAGTTCGTAGATCTTGTCAAATTCGGCGGCCTCGGTCATGGCCGTACCCGTCATTCCCGAAAGTTTCTCGTAGAGACGGAAGTAGTTCTGCAAGGTGATCGTGGCCAGAGTCTGGTATTCCTCACGGACTCGAACGCCCTCTTTAGCTTCGATCGCTTGGTGCAGGCCTTCGTTATAGCGTCGGCCTTCCAAAAGACGGCCCGTGTGCTCATCAACGATGAGCACCTCGCCCTCGATCACCACATACTCTTTGTCGCGGCGGAAGAGTTCCTTCGCCTTGATCGCGTTGTTCAAGAAGCTGATGAGTGGGGTGTTGACCGCGTCGTAGAGATTCTCGATACCGAGCTGGTCTTCTACTACGTCAATCGCAGCGTCGGTGACCGAAATGGTGCGCTTCTTCTCATCGACTTCGTAGTGCTCTTCGATGTTCATCGCACCGACTAGGCGAGCGAACTCGCCATACCATTTCACTTCGTCTTCGGTCGGGCCCGAAATGATCAACGGTGTACGCGCCTCGTCGATCAGGATCGAGTCGACCTCATCGACGATGGCAAAGAAGTGACCGCGTTGAACGCAATTCTCCAGATCGACTGCCATGTTGTCACGCAGGTAGTCGAAACCAAACTCGTTGTTCGTGCCGTAGGTGATGTCTGCGGCGTAGGCTTCACGGCGCTCGGCCGGGGATTGCCCCGCGACCACCACTCCGACGGTCAGTCCAAGGAAGTGGTGGATGCGGCCCATCATCTCGGCCTGGTACTTCGCGAGGTAGTCGTTCACTGTGACGACGTGGACGCCCTCACCGGCAAGTGCGTTGAGATACGAGGGCAGCGTGGCGACGAGGGTTTTACCTTCACCGGTCTTCATTTCGGCGATGTTTCCCATATGAAGTGCAGCACCGCCCAGCAACTGCACATCAAAGTGACGTTGACCTAAAACGCGGGTAGACGCCTCGCGCACCGTGGCAAACGCCTCGGGCAGGAGATCATCAAGTGTCTCACCGTCCGCGAGTCGCTCTTTGAACTCGTCGGTCATGGCCCGAAGTTGCTCATCGGTCATGTCGGCAAATTCGTCTGCCAATGCGTTTACTTGGACTGCGATAGCGTCTAGGCGTTTGACGATCTTGCCTTCGCCAGCGCGAAGGATCTTGTCGATGATTTTCGGCACGCGACCATCTTAGACCCCCTAGCGAAGTCACTTGCCCGAACCAAGCAGGTAGGTGCTTCATATTTCAGGAGAAACGAAAAACCGCCGAGAGCCACATGGGCACTCGGCGGTTCTTGCGTTACTTAAATATCGTCGATCAGTTTGCTGCGAACGGCATACATGGCTGCTTCCATGCGCGACTTCATTTGCAACTTCTCCAGAATATTGCGGATGTGGTTCTTCACCGTGTTCTCGCTGATGAACAACTCTTTGGCGATATCCCTGTTGCTCATGCCGCGGGCCACGAGGCGAAGGACTTCGAGTTCACGCGCCGTGAGCGTGGTGGACTGTACGGGATCACGAGACATTTGAACGAACTCGTCGAGAAGCTTCGTAGCCATGGCGGGGCTGATCAAAGACTGACCTCCCGCTACGACGCGCACCGCTTCAGCGACCTGATCGTAGGTCGAACCGTCTTTGAGGAGATAGCCCGAAGCGCCCGCACGAATTGATTCGTAGAGATCGGCTTCTTCGTCTGAAGCAGTCAGCATGATGATGCCAGTGGTTGGGGCGATCGCCTTGATTTCGGCGCACACCTCAACTCCGCTGCGGCCAGGCATCCGCACATCGAGCAAGACCACATCGAATGGGTCAGCGGTCATACGCTCGATGGCCTGATCGCCATCATCTACGTCTTCAATTTCGAAGTCGCCATCAGCACGAAGAACCATTGTTACGCCACGGCGGAACAACTCTTGATCATCAACGAGGAGAACCCGAGTCAAGTTTCTTTCGTCAGTCACAGGTTGATCATCGCATGAATGTAGTTCTTTATGCCTAGTTCACACGAAATCAATTTTGCACGTCGAGGTGAATTACGCCATAGTCGTAGCCTTTACGCCGATAAACGACACTCGGCAACATCGAATCTTTCTCAACGAAGAGGTAGAAGTCGTGTCCGACGAGTTCCATTTCGTAGAGCGCTTGATCCAAAGTGACGGCAGCAGACTGGTGAGTCTTTTCGCGAACGATCAACGGACCGTCACCCTCAACTTCAATCGATGCGACCTTCGTGACCTGTGGGCCTTCGGGCTCTTCATCGACTTGCGATCCAGCGATCGTCAAGCCTGCAGTCGCTGCCTCGAGCGTGCTGGGCGCGTGCTTTGACTTGTGTCGACGCTGCCGATCAACCACCCGGCGAAGGCGTTCTTCGAGTTTGTCGACCACTGCGTCGAGAGCCGAATGCTGATCGGCCGACGAAGACTCAACTCGAATAACCGGGCCCCGCGAAAACAGCGTGACCTCGACGGTCGCGGCAGTCTCACGTTGGCGGGGGTTCTTGGCATGCGTGACCTCGACATCAACACGGTGAATCCGTTGACTTTCGTCAAACTTGTTGATTCGTTCGAGTTTGTCCGCGACGTGGCTGCGGAAACTCTCTGAGATCTCGCTATTACGACCAGTGACGACGATTTCCATCTGAACTCCTAAAGTCGTTGCGAATCAATATTCCGAAAGAAATGCGAATCTGGTTCGCTCTCTCTCGGTACTTCGACCCTAGCCCTGAACCCGGTCGAAGCACCACTCAAAACGCCTCCTATTTTTACAAGTTTCGCATCACCGTGAAAAATCGTTGAGATGCGGCGAACTTGCTGCGATAGAAACACACGAAACGACCTCGACCCCGCCCCCCATCAGGACTCGCTTCATCTCTGAGACGGTGGACCCAGTCGTCACGATGTCGTCCACAATCACCACTGGTTTGCTAACAAAGCGACGCAGAACCATCGAACCCCGCACGTTTCCGGCGCGGTCGCGGGCCGAGAGCCCCGACTGGTCTTTCGTCTGGCGAGCAAGTTTCACAGCGTGCTCCACGTGCACCGTGAGTCCTTGCTGTTCCAGCAGATCCACGACTTCACGACACACGTCCCCGACGAGGTGTCTCCCGCGCTCC
The DNA here is from genome assembly GCA_012513165.1 of Actinomycetales bacterium. Lineage (GTDB taxonomy): Bacteria > Actinomycetota > Actinomycetes > Propionibacteriales > Nocardioidaceae > Aeromicrobium. Next base: position 1,639 of record JAAZCT010000291.1, on the reverse strand, counting down.
CTGCGCGAACGCCACGTGGATGGTACGGGCACGAGGACGAAAGAGTCTGGTGGATTAAGCGCCACGATCGCGGCTGCAAGATGCCACGCGAACAGATGGTCGAGGTGGGCCACATGCCCGAGTTTCCATGCGAGGATTGCCGCCCGGAGGCGACCGCGCCACTCCCCCGACGCCCACACCCCAGTTTCGACTTCGAACGGGTCCGGAACCACGAGCCGTTCGCATTCGCGACACCATGTCAGGCCAGGGCAACCGCAACCAGCGCACTGGACTCCCAACAACAGATCCCACACACCTGCTCGCAACATGCTCATATGAAGAGCGTGGCTCGGAACTCACAAAATTACGAAACCCGCGTACCGCCGTGTGGAAAACAACGGCAGCCCGCGGGCCTCGTGGAAATTGAAATCTCAGTAGCGGTAGTGATCCGGCTTGTAAGGGCCGGCAATATCGAGACCGAGGTAATCGGCTTGTTCCTTGGTGAGTTCGGTTAGGCCAACACCCAAGGCGTCGAGGTGCAAGCGTGCAACCTCTTCGTCCAAGTGCTTGGGCAGAACGTGCACTCCGAGGAAGTAATCGTCGCGCTTCGTGAACAGTTCGATCTGCGCGAGCACCTGGTTGGTGAACGAGTTCGACATCACGAACGACGGGTGGCCAGTCGCGTTGCCGAGGTTCAGCAGGCGTCCTTCAGACAGAACGATCACCTTGTGGCTGCCGCCGTTGGCGCTGGGCACGTTCCACACATCACCCTGTGGCTTGATGTTCTCGCGGGTGATGCCGGGGATCTTCTCGACGCCAGCCATGTCGATTTCGTTGTCGAAGTGACCGATGTTGCCGACGATCACTTGGTTCTTCATCTGAGTGAAGTGATCGGCAGTGACAACGTTGAAGTTGCCGGTGGCCGTGATGATGATGTCGGCGTCACCGATGACGTCTTCGAGACGAGCAACTTGGTAGCCGTCCATTGCTGCCTGAAGCGCACAGATCGGATCGATCTCGGTGACGATAACGCGAGCGCCCTGACCGCGCATTGAATCGGCGCAACCCTTGCCCACGTCGCCATAACCACACACGACAGCAACCTTGCCTCCGATGAGGACGTCCGTGGCGCGGTTGATGCCATCGATCAGCGAGTGGCGGCAACCGTATTTGTTGTCGAACTTGCTCTTGGTGACGGAGTCGTTGACGTTGATCGCTGGGATCAACAAGGTTCCATCGCGGAAGCGTTCGTAGAGTCGCAGCACGCCTGTGGTGGTTTCTTCAGTGACGCCCTTGATCTCGGCAGCGATCTTGGTCCAGCGGCCCGGATCGTTTTCGAGTGCCCGCGCGAGTACTCGCAAGACTTCCTTGTATTCGGGGTTGTCGGTGGAGTCCTGGCTTGGCACAGCGCCGGCCTTTTCAAATTCGACACCCTGGTGCAGCAAGAGGGTGGCGTCTCCGCCATCGTCGAGGATCATGTTGGGGGTTTCGCCGTTTGGCCACACCAGAATCTGTTCACACAAGTCCCAGTACTCTTCGAGGGTTTCCCCCTTCCAAGCGAACACTGGAACGCCTTGTGGGTCGTCGACGGTGCCATTCGGGCCAACCACAACGGCAGCTGCCGCGTGATCCTGGGTGGAAAAGATGTTGCAGCTTGCCC
>JAAZCT010000290.1 GCA_012513165.1 Actinomycetales bacterium | reverse complement strand
GGCCCACGGTCTCTGTGGGCTGAATGAGTTTGAGGCCGACCATGTCCATCACTTGCGAACGTGTCTTGGGTGATGGGCCTGGCAGGGTGCGGCAAATCGATGTAATGACATCCACATAAGGTGACTCGTCATCCTCGAGCGACATGCGCAAGAGCTCGATGCTGGCTCGGTATTCTTGGAGCAACGCGCTGCCAGCTACCGGGTCTGCGACAGCTGCGTATTCGAGCACGATGGTCAAGTGATCGGGCAGTTCGCCGCCAGTAGCCACGAGGAAGCCGGTGTCACGGTACTTCTGTTTGAAGTAGCCGAGCACTTCGCCTCGCCGACGAGTATCGCCATCTGTCCAGTAGGACAAATGCAAAGCGTGGGTTTTGGTCATGTCGAAGGTATCGACGTAATCCTTTTGCTGCTCTTCCAAAGGAGTGGACTCGACGTGATCCAAGTACCTCAACATGCGAGTGCGGATTTCACTTTCCGGCAGTTCGCCCATCGCAGCTCGCAGTTGAGGCACTTGGGCGACCAAGGTTTCTTCGGGGTACGACAAGCACCACGATGCCACCTGATGAGTCACTCTGTGATCGGCCATGACTAATTCTTGTCCTCCGGGAACATGCCTTGAGGCGTTCCGTTTCCGTCCCAATTCAGGAGGTTGACGCGGTTGCGCAGTGCGTCATCGCCGGCAGCGGTGTCGCCCTCTTGACGTTGTTTGAGCGCTTGGAACGTTTCGACCGCGACTGGCACTGGGCCACCGCTGCCTTCACCGAACGGGCCTGAGCCACCCATGCCCGGGCCGTCGTCGAAGTCGAGCGAGCAGCCCATTTCTTCGAGTTCGTGGGCTTGTTCGACGTGGGCCTTAGGAATGACGTACCGATCATTGTACTTGGCGATGGCCAAGAGCCGGTACATTTCGTTCATTTCTTCTTCGGTCATGCCGACAGATTCTGGAATCTGTGCGTTGCTATTGCGCCCGAGAGTGATGTCTCGCATGTAGGAACGCATGGCTGCCAACTTGCGCAGCACCAGTGAGACTTTGTCGACGTCGCCTGCGGTGAACAACTCTGCGAGGTATTCCATCGGAATGCGCAGGGCTTCGATGGCGCCGAACAGGTTGTTGTGGTTCTCGGCGTCGTGACCTTGTTCGGTGAGGATGTCCACGACTGGCGAAAGTGGCGGGATGTACCAAACCATGGGCATGGTGCGGTATTCCGGGTGCAGCGGCAGGGCCACTTTGTACACCTTGGCCAGCTTGTAGACCGGCGAGTTTTGGGCTGCGGCGATCCAGTCGTCGGCGATACCTTGTTCTTTGGCGGCTTTGACCACAGCAGGATCGTTGGGATCCAGGATGACGTCGAGTTGCGCTTCGTACAGGTCCTTCGGATCTTCTACCGAGGCAGCAGCAGTGACCGCGTCTGCGTCGTAGAGGAACAAGCCGATGTAGCGCAAGCGTCCTACGCAGGTTTCGGCGCAGACCGTGGGCAGGCCAACTTCAATACGTGGGTAACAGAATGTGCACTTCTCAGCTTTGCCCGTTTTGTGGTTGAAGTAAATCTTCTTGTAGGGGCAACCTGTGATGCATTGGCGCCAGCCGCGGCAACGATCCTGATCGACCAAGACGATGCCGTCTTCTTCGCGCTTGTAGATCGCGCCGGATGGGCAGGATGCCATACATGACGGGTTGAGGCAGTGTTCACAAATGCGAGGCAAGTAGAACATGAAGGTCTGCTCGAACTGGAACTTGATCTTGTCTTCCGATTCGCGGCGCACCTTTTCCACGAGCGGATCGAGGTGTCCCATCTCGTGCACACCACCGAGGTTGTCGTCCCAGTTCGCCGACCACGTGATCTTGGTGTCTTTGCCGGTCAACAGCGACTTAGGACGTGCTACTGGGAAATCGTCGCCAAGCGGCGCGTCAATGAGCGTCTGGTAATCGTATGTCCACGGCTCGTAGTAGTCGTTGATTTCCGGTTGGACCGGGCTAGCGAAGATAGTGACGAGCTTCTTCAAGCGTCCGCCAGCCTTCAGTTTGAGGCGGCCGCGCTTATTGAGGTCCCAGCCGCCCTTCCACTTCTCTTGGTCTTCGTAACGACGCGGGTAGCCCTGGCCGGGGCGCGTTTCCACGTTGTTGAACCACACGTACTCGGTTCCGGCGCGGTTGGTCCACGCTTGCTTGCAAGTGACTGAACATGTGTGACACCCGATGCATTTATCGAGGTTCATTACCATGCCGACTTGTGCCATGACCCTCATTAGTAGGTCACCTCCTGTGACCGCTTACGAATGGTTGAAACGATGTCTCGCTGGTTGCCCGTCGGGCCGAGATAGTTGAACTGGTAGGTCAGTTGTGCGTAGCCGCCGATGAGGTGGCTGGGCTTGACCAGCACTCGGGTGACCGAGTTGTGGATTCCGCCGCGACGCCCGGTGCGTTCAGATTTCGGAACGTCGATGGTGCGCTCTTGTGCGTGGTGCACGTAGATCACACCTTCTGGCATGCGGTGGCTGACCACTGCGCGGCAGACGAACACGCCGTTAGCGTTAACGCATTCCATCCAGTCGTTGTCTTTGACGTCGATGGCAGCTGCGTCTTCGACGCTCAGCCAGGCGGTTGGGCCACCTCGCGAGAGCGACAGCATGAACAAGTTGTCTTGGTATTCGGAGTGGATCGACCACTTGGAGTGCGGGGTCAGATAGCGGACGTTGACTTGCTGGCCACCGTCTGGCCCGAGCTTGGGCTCGCCGAACAGTTTGTGCATATCTAGCGGTGGACGATAGAGCGGCAGTGCCTCGCCCATGTCTGTCATCCAGTCGTGGTCGAGATAGAAATGCATCCGACCTGTCAGTGTGTGGAACGGCTTGAGCCGTTCGATGTTGATCGTAAACGGAGCGTACCGGCGTCCGCCGGT
>JAAZCT010000289.1 GCA_012513165.1 Actinomycetales bacterium | reverse complement strand
GGGCGTCGATGCTGCCGAGGAAACCGAAAACGCCCGCAGTGACGAGCACCGCGAGTGCGATGGAAATCCAAGCGCCAGCCCGGGAAGTAAGACGTTGAGCAAACGATGAAGTCGTACGTGTTTCAGCCATACCCCTACTTCATCAAGAACTCGGCCTCGGCCGCATCGCGTAGGAGGTTGAACCTCGTATCAACCTTTTGATTGATACGAGGTTGAACGAACCGTCAACTGCGTTCAGCCGAATCGCCCGAAAGTCCATCGGATGCGGCGAGCGAAGCCTTCCGTTCACGGGCCACTGCGAACGACTTGGTCGTGGCCGCCACGAGCGGTGCGCCCAAGATCATGCCGATGAGTCCGGCAACCGTTCCGCCCACTAGGGTCGCCAAGAGGACGGCCACGGGGTGGATCTTCAATGAGGATCCGAGCGCCCAGGAACTGACCACGCTCTGGATCGTTCCGTTCGACACGATGAACGTGAGGCCGATGATGAGTGCCGCATCGGCTCCGCCCGTACCAAAAGCGATCAGCACCGCGAAAACGCCGGTGATCCACGCACCCAGATAGGGAATGAACGACAGCAAGAAATACATGATGAAGATGGGCAGGATCAACGGAATTCCCAACAAGAACAGCGGGATGATGAAGATCGGTGCCGTGACGAGCGCAGTAACTGCCGTGCCTTTGAAATAGCCGCGCAGTGACTGTTTGGCGACGTCTGCGATGTCGTTGGTCAGTTCGCTGTCGAAAGAGCAGGTCTGCGCCAACCACGACGGAAAGTTCCGGGCGTCGCGCAGCACAAAGAACAGCAGGAACAGCGCGAAGAAGGTCCCCATCACGAACGAGAGCAGGCCCGAGAACGTGGTGGTGATCGCGCCGAACAGCCCCTGGCTGAGGTTCGGAGCCAGCTCCATTATCTGGATGCGGACGCGTTCCATCAGGACGGTGTCGAGATCGAGCGTGCGCCCCCAGTCAAGGAACGAGTACCAGCCAGACATGGTTTGGCGATAGATCTCGGGCAGTTGTTCGATGAACCCCATGATCACGATCGTGAGCGTGCCGGCTATTGCTGCGAGAGTGACCAACAGCGCGATAGCCGCAGCGAGGGCTGGCTTCACTGTGCGTTTCTCGAGAAACTCGACGACCGGGTCTAAGACGGTGCCGAGGATGACCGCCACGATCAGCGGGATCGCGATGCCGCGCACCGCGCCCAAAGCGATCGACAGTACGACGATCACGCCGATTACGCCCAAGAGGTACCAGCTGAGGGTGCCGTAGCGGCGGATCGTGCTGCCCATCGTAGTTGCGTCGCTGTCGCTCACGTCGGTCTCTTTCCTTCGGGTCGCACGGGACTGCGATGGGCCTATTCTGGCACGGCGCCCTTCGCTGTGAGGCTTTCTCTCGTGGCGTCGCGGACAGTACGCAAGGACCCACATCCAGGAGTACGGTTGACACCACAGGCACCTCGGCCATCGAAACCGCACAGAAAGTTTGACGATGACAGATTCAAGGCGAGTCGTAATCCTTGGCGGGCACGGAAAAGTTGCTCTCATTGTCGCGCCGCTCCTGACGCAGTTGGGTTTCGAGATCGACGCTGTTATCCGAAACCCGGAACATCGCAGCGCCGTCGAGTTGCCCGGCGTAACGGCCGTTGTGCTCGATATTGAGACCGCTTCTGTCGACGATTTGACGGCTGTGTTTTCCGGCTCGTTCGCTGTGGTGTTTTCGGCCGGAGCGGGAGGCGGAAACCCCGCACGGACTCGCGCAGTTGATTTCGAAGCCGCGACGCGTGCTGTTCGGGCGGCCGAAACTGCTGGCGTGAAACGGTTCGTGATGGGTTCCTATGCAGGCTCTGGTTCTGACCTTGAACGCCTAGACCCAGACAACTCGTTCTACCCGTATGCGAAAGCCAAAAGCGATGCCGACGAGTTCTTACACGCGTCGACACTCGATTACACGATTCTGGGACCCGGAATGCTCACCCTCGAACCAGCAACCGCGCGCGTGACAGTACTCGGGTCAGACAACAGACCGACTGACACCAGCACCT
>JAAZCT010000288.1 GCA_012513165.1 Actinomycetales bacterium | reverse complement strand
GTCGAGACGTCCTCGCCCGGCGATCTGGTGATCGGTGGTGTGAAGCGTCCATGCCGGTGCGCCAGCGTTCGCCGCGAGCGCGAGGTCACGGTTCGTGCTCTGGGTTTGCCGAGTCACCAGCACCTCTGGCCACTGGTCGCCAAGGAGTTCTGCCAAGCGCGTCGAATCGAGCCGATGCCGAATTTCGGAGGGAGCATCCATGAGTCCAGATTCGCACAGATATGGTTTGACTCATGACTGAAGCAGCCGCCGACGCTCCTCTCGAGGCGCATCCAGAACTTCATACCACTGCTGGCAAGCTCGCCGACTTCGAGCGTCGCCACAATGAAGCGACAGTAGAGATGGCTGCAAAAGCCTCCGAAAAGCAAAGTGCCCGTGGCCGCCAAAGCGCCCGCGACCGGATCGAGCAACTGCTCGACGAGGGCTCGTTCGTCGAACTCGACGCGCTAGCTCGCCACCGCGCCACGGCTTTCGGCCTCGACAAGAACCGCCCGCTCGGCGATGGCGTCATCACCGGCTACGGCACCATCGATGGTCGCCAAGTTTGCGTATTCAGCCAAGACTTCTCGATCTTCGGCGGCAGCCTCGGCGAGGTCTACGGAGAAAAGATCACCAAGGTCATGGACCTGGCAATCAAGTCCGGCTGCCCGATCATCGGCATCAACGAAGGCGCTGGCGCTCGCATCCAAGAAGGTGTCGTGTCGCTCGGCCTGTACGGCGAGATCTTCAAGCGCAACGTGCACGCTTCGGGCGTCATCCCACAGATCAGCCTGATCATGGGCAACTGCGCCGGCGGCCACGTTTACTCGCCTGCCGTCACCGACTTCACGATCATGGTCGACCAGACATCGGGCATGTTCATCACCGGGCCAGACATCATCAAGACCGTCACCGGCGAAGACGTCACCATGGAAGAACTCGGCGGCGGACGTACACACAACACCAAGAGCGGCAACTCGCACTACTTGGCCGCAGACGAAGACGACGCACTCGAGTACGTCAAGGCGCTCATCTCCTACTTGCCCCAAAACAACATGGAAGAGCCTGCTGCCTACGACGAGGCTGCAGATCTCGATGTCACCGACCTCGATATTTCGCTCGACACGCTCATCCCGGATTCGGCCAACCAGCCCTACGACATCCGCGCCGTGATCGAAGCCGTACTCGATGATCAGGACTTCCTCGAAGTTCAGCCGCTATTCGCGCCGAACATCGTGATCGGTTTCGGTCGCGTTGAAGGTCGTTCCGTGGGCGTTGTAGCCAACCAGCCAATGCAGTTCGCTGGCTGCCTCGACATCGATGCCTCCGAAAAGGCCGCTCGGTTCGTACGCACCTGCGATGCGTTCAACATCCCGGTCTTGACGTTCGTGGACGTGCCTGGGTTCTTGCCTGGCACCGAGCAGGAATGGAACGGCATCATTCGTCGCGGCGCCAAGTTGATCTACGCCTACGCCGAAGCAACCGTTCCGCTCGTCACGATCATCACCCGCAAGGCTTACGGCGGAGCGTACGACGTGATGGGTTCGAAGCACCTCGGTGCAGACGTGAACTTGTCGTGGCCCACCGGCCAGATCGCTGTGGTTGGCGCTTCGGGCGCGGTCAACATTTTGTACCGCCGCGAGATCGCTGCTGCCGACGATCCAGAAGCGTTGCGCGCTGAGCTCATGACGGAATACGAAGACACCCTCTGCAACCCGTACGTGGCGGCCGAGCGTGGCTACATCGATGGTGTGATCAAGCCGTCGACAACTCGCGCTGAAGTCACCAAGGCGTTGCGCTTGCTGCGCACTAAGCGAGTTTCTTTGCCACCAAAGAAGCACGGAAACATCCCACTGTGAGCGACGAAACCGAAACCACGCCAGCAACCCCCGCAGCGCCACTGCTGCGGGTGGTTCACGGCGAGCTACCTCCCGAGCACCTCGCGGCGCTCGTGGCCGTCGTTGCTGCTCGCGCTTCTGGCGGCGGAGCAGTCGAAAGGCCGGCACCGCGCAGCGAATGGGGCCACCCCGCTCGCGCGCATCGCGCACCTCACCGGGTGGGTCCCGGCCAGTGGCGCGCTTCTGCTTGGTGATTAGCCAAAAGTCGCCGTCTCGTTTTCTCGTGTGTGAAAGGATTGGAGCATGACGCTCCGACCCGAAATAGACGTTTCACACGCCGATTGGTTCGCCGACACAGACGCCGACTGGTGGAGCACCGCCACACAGGGACCGGCCGGATTCGAGGCTTACGCCACGATCTGGTTCGATTCTGCTGAGTCTGAGTCCTACCGCAGCGACGACGTCCTCATGGCGAACGTTGTGGCCGTTGCCGCCCAGCACACTCACACCCCCGAGGACGTGTTTTTCGGCCTCTGGGACGGTTGGGGTGAACTGTATGACGGCGCCCGCCAATACAGCATGGCTCGCGCGAACTGGATGCGCGATTTGTGGGTCAACCCCTCGCCGCCACGGGTCCTGCCGGCTTTTGATGACGCGATCTTGTCTGGCCCGAAAGTAGATCTTCAGGAAGCGCGGCAGTACCTGTTGTTCCGTGGCCCGGCGT
>JAAZCT010000287.1 GCA_012513165.1 Actinomycetales bacterium | reverse complement strand
GCCTTGCACCATCTGTTCTGTGATTCCAGTGAGGACCGAGATGAATCCGGGGATGGGAATGCCCGGATCGACGAGACTCTGAAACTCGCCGAGCACTTCTCCGCCGCGAACTTTGACCGCACCGAACTCGGTGATCCGCGCGCCTTTGAGTGGTGATCCGCCAGTCGTCTCTAGGTCGACCACACACCATGTCACTTCATTGAGTGGTGTGCCGATGTCGTCGAACGACAACTGGGTGGAATTCATACGTTCCACGGTAGGCGGTTGCACAGACAACTCCGCCATCAAGGGACACGTGCTATGCGAGTTTCCCAAAATGTCAGTGGGCGTTCCTAGTCTGCGCATATGGACAAAACAGAATCACTGGTCGTCGATTGCGGCCGATGCGTTGTGCGCAGTTTCTCGGCCTGCCAAGACTGCTTCGTCACTGTCTTGCTGGGTGCTCCCAGCCAAGAACAGGAGTTCGATGCTGACGAGGTGTCAGCCATCCAGGCGCTCTCCGATGCGGGAATGGTCCCACCATTGCGGCTCGTTGTTGCTACGGAATCACCCGAGGTTGACCCGAGAGATATGACACACATGGATGATTTCTCGCATGTCGTTTGAACTCGCACCTGTTGGGCAGTAACATAGTGTCTTGTGTTCGCTTGGTGAATCGTTCCACCAGAGCGATCGGGTGAACACCGCTGAATTGCGAGGCCAAAAGCCAAGCAAACCGGGGAACCAGAACTTTGGGGTGAATCGGCCGCACTGTGGTCGTAGGGCATTCTCGGCCCGAATCCGTCAGCTCACCTGGTAAGTGTCGAGGATATTCAGGAGAGTTGCGTGCTGCGTAAAAACGCCGTATCAACCCGTACTATCGCCATTGTTGGCACCGTCGTTGCAGTTTCTGCGAGCCTTTTTGTGATTGCTCCGGTCAATGCGGAGCCCGAAGTGACTCGCAAAGACGTGGAAGCTGCCTTCCACCGTGCAGAAGTCGCCAATGAGGTCGTTAACGGACTAGATGAAGATCAGGCGCGACTCAAGCGCCGGTTAAAAGAAGCAAAGGCTGAGATCGCGGATCTCACCAGCAAATATGACGTCCAGCGTGACGAACTTGGGTCTGCGATTGTGCAGCAACATCTCGAGCAGCCGCTCGGGCCCACGGTCAGCTTGTTGACGAGCAGCGACTCATCTGACTTTATTAGCGGTCTCAGCGCAATCGACGCACTGAACACAAACCGTGCCGATGCTCTCGAAACTTTCGACGCGACGCGCACGTCCCTTGAAAAGCGTCAAGCGCAGTTGGCTGAGCACGAAGCTGCTCTCAAGAAGTCGAAAAAGGCTGCAGACAAAGAGCGCGACAAGATTAAGGCCGAGTATCGCAAGGCCAAAGCGGACTTCGAACGCTTGAACCCCAGCATCCAAGCTGCGATGAACGGTGGCGACTACACGCCCATCGAAAATGCCGGCAGTGGCGCCGGAAAGCAAGCCATCGCTTTCGCTATGGCTCAGTTGGGCGAACCATACGTCTACGGAGCCACTGGCCCGAACTCGTGGGATTGCTCGGGCCTCGTCTTGCGCGCATATGGTTCGGCTGGCGTATCCATGCCACGCACCGCCCGCGCCCAAGTCGGTGCAACGCGCCGGATTTCGCGCAGCGAATTGCGCCCGGGCGATTTGGTTGCCTACGGCAGTTTGTCGCACATCGGAATCTACCTCGGCGGCGGAAAAGTGATCCACGCTCCGCGTCCAGGCAAGCGAGTAGAAATTATGGGCCTCAACGGGTACTCAGTTTTCACTCGCGTTGGAGGGTAGTTTCCAGTTCGAAAAGACTAAAAAGATTCGGGGCCTCCTATCGAGAGGCCCCGAATCTTTTTAGGTTGAGACAGCTTCTGGTTGTGCGGGTGCTGTCAGCGCACGTACATCGCTTCGATCGTGTCGTGCATGTCTTGCAAAACCACGTGTCGCCGAAGCTTGAACGAAGGCGTCAGATAGCCGTTCTCTTCGGTCCAATCTTCGGACACGATCACGAACTTCCGGATGGCCTCGGCCCGCGAAACTTGGCTGTTGGCCTCATCGACCACGGCTTGAACTGCGTCTATGAGCTCTGGGTCGCTGAGCGAGCCGTCCCACAGTTCAGTGTTGACCGTGATGAGAGCGGCAACGAAGGGTTTGCCTTCGCCCACTACTAAACACTGGCTGATCAGCTTGTTGGCCCGAATGCGGTCTTCAAGCAGGGCCGGGGCGACGTTCTTGCCGCCTGCCGTAATGATGATTTCTTTCTTGCGACCCGAAATGCGAACGAAACCGTCCTCATCGATCTCGCCTAAGTCTCCGGTGGCAAACCAGCCATCAGCTGAGAGCACCGCCTGAGTTGCTTCAGGGTTGTTGAGATAGCCGTTAAAGACTTGCGGGCCACGGAACTCGAGCTCCCCATCAGCATTGACGCGAACCTCAGTGTGAGGGAGCGGTTTACCCACGGTTCCGATCCGCTGTTCGGCGAGGGTGTTCACTGTGATGGCGGCAGTAGTTTCTGTCAGCCCGTACCCTTCTAGGACGTTGATGCCGATCCCGCGATAGAAGTGGCCCAAACGTTCTCCGAGGGGAGCGCCTCCAGAGATCGCGGCCTCGATTTTTCCGCCGAGCGCCTCGCGTAGTTTGGAATAGACCAAGCGCGAGTACAAGGCATGTTTTGACCGCAAGGCAACCGAAGGGGTCGAACCGGCTTCGATGGCACGGCTCCACGCGATAGCGGTTCGAGCAGCTTTGTCGAAACTTCGGCCGTTGCCATCGGCCCAAGCCTTGTTGCTGGCTGAATTGAAAATATCTTCAAAAACGCTGGGTACGGCCAAAAGAAAGGTCGGCTTAATCTCGGCGAGATGGTCTCGGAAGTCTCGAATGTCGGGTGAATGGCTTAAGATCGTTCCCCAACGAATCGCGCCCACTTGGATAATCCTGGCGAAGACGTGAGCCAACGGTAAGAACAGCATCGTGGAACTGTCTTCTTGATCGAAAAACTCGGGAAACAAGCCTCGAACTGCCGACAACTCGGCGCGGAAGTTGCCGTGTGTGAGTTGGCAGCCTTTGGGAGCGCCGGTTGTACCGGAGGTGTAAATCGTGGTGGCGATGGTGC
>JAAZCT010000286.1 GCA_012513165.1 Actinomycetales bacterium | reverse complement strand
GCTCTACAACCCTGTCCGTGGAGCATTCACGAGTGTTGATCCCGTGCCTGGCGGCAACACCACCGCCTACACCTACCCCCAAGACCCCATCGGCCAAATGGACTTGGACGGGCAAAAAGCCAAGAAGAAGAAGTGGCAAAAGCGGGCCCTTTTTGCAGCAAAATGGATGTCGAAAGGAAGTAATGCTTTTGGGGCCGTCCCGTTCTGTGCATGGTGTTCGGGTATCTCAGCGGGGCTTGGCGTGGCTTCTGCCGGACTGTACTTGGCGGGTGGATCCAAGAAGAAAGCAAAAAAGCAGATGGTGAGCACGGCCGCGAACGTTGTGTTAGGAGGCGCACGTGTGGTTAAGTACGCTCGTCCGTTGGCCCGCTCTAAATCTGGGGCAGTCAAAGTGAGTACTGCACGCGCAGTTCGAGCCAAGTCGACCCGTTTCCTTCGAAGTGGCGGCGTTAGCGGCATGGTAGCTCGCGGTGCCCAAAGGAACGGCCGGTCTAGGGCGTACGTTGGGTATACCAGAGCAACAAACTATGCGGTCAGGCAAGGAATCTCATGGCGCTCTTGATCTCGTTGGCTTTGGCGACCTTTGTGCTGACTGCGCGTGATAGGGAAAGGCTGAATTTGCCGCTTGGTAGCGTGCTTGGCGTGGGTTTGATGTGGCTGGTTATGCCGATTGTTGTTTTGCTTTTCGCGCATCAGTCGCCTAGTAAGTTCGAGATTGACACGCCGTCGCTCCTGTCATCATTGTTCGTGCTGATTCTCGTTGGCAGTGCGGGCCACCCGGCAGTCTTTTTGCAGCATGGTTGGGAGGACTTAGGTGCCGACGAGTTCAATGAGAGTACGGCCAGCTACCGTGCTGTTTGGTTCACAATTTCGCTGATTCTCAGCTGGTCATTGGGTATGGGGGTCGGTGGGCATTGGTGAAACTTATTGCTAAAGCATGGATGTGGTTGTGGCTACTGGCCGCGAATATTGCTGCGTTCCTGCTCGCATATTTTTACAATCCGAATGATTCCATTTGGTGGCTAGCAGTTGTAGTCGCTAGCGCCTTCGTCTTCTCGGGTAGTCATTATTTCCAGAAAAAGGCGCGGGGCGAGACGTCGTGACCTGCTGGGCTGTCGCATCAAATTCCGGTCTCTCAAGGAGGCTGGCTTGTGTCGACGGTCGTACTCTCGTGCTCACTTCTAAACACGATGACGGTTTTGGTCGCCAAACCCTGATTCCGGCAGCTGATGCTCCTGAAGCCTCTTTGGGCGATATTGCTTTGTCGTATTTTGATGATGATCTCGCGCATTCGATTAGTCAGGATGGTGTGACGACCACGTTTGCTCTTGATCCGGCCGGTCGCAGACTCACTCAAACCACCACTGGCGGCACGGGAACTACGTCTCTGTTGCGTCAGTATGGAGATGATTCTGATAATCCTGCTTGGGCCACGAATCAGGATGGCTATTTGATGCGGTTCACGCCAAGTCTCGATGGTTTGGGGGCGGTTATTGATGCAGACGGTAACGCGAACATGATGCTCGCGAATCCGCATGGCGATAACGTCACCACGATCACGATTGGTCAATCGCAGGCAGAGTCTGTTCCCGTCACTCAGATTGGTGGTTGGGCTGATTACACCGAATACGGTGTCTCAAAGCGCGGCCAATCTCGCGGTTGGGGATACGGTTGGTTGGGTTCCCACGAACGAGCTACCATGCCAGAAACGGCTGGCCTCACTCTTATGGGATCGAGGCTCTACAACCCGGTGCGTGGAGCATTCACGAGTGTTGACCCCGTCCCCGGCGGCAACACCACCGCCTACACCTACCCCCAAGACCCCATCGGCCAAATGGACTTGGACGGGCAAAGCAAGAAATCCAAGGCCAAAAAGTTCGCAAAAAAGTGGCTAAAAAGAGCGTGCAAGCATCGCGAAAAACACTGGTCTACCTATCTTGCTGTCGGAGTTTGTGCTGCAACAGCCGGAGCCGGTTGTGCTGCGGCGACGGCTATTGCGATCGGTGTTTCGGCGCACAAGGGAGCAAAAGCGTGCAAAGGCTGCACAACTTCGGGAAAGATAAAAGCTGGTGCAAAGTCAGGGGCAGTTTCATTTATTACGGCTCGGGGCGGCAGTCTTTGGCGTGGTGGTCGGTATGTATCACGGGCGTCAGGAAAAGGACTGCGTTCGGTCACTGTAAAGAAATGGTCAACTGGAATACAATTTAGGTCGGCAAGTGGGCGAATACTGCGTGGGTCCGAAGCCGCCAAAGGGGCTGCACTTGGCTACGGTTGTTCACGTAAGAAGGCCAGATGTTAGAGCGCGCTAAAAGTAAATTGCCAGATCCGTGGGGCCTGACGCCGCGAGGGTTGGCGATTGTTTGGCTAGAAGCAAGTATTGAATTTGCAGCGGATGGCATCTATCTGACTAGAAGCGCCTGCGCCCAGAAATTTTCCTACTCAGAAACGCTAGGGATTGAAATTTCGCTTCCGCGAGCGAGGCCGTGGCTATATCGAGTCCTAGCGGTCTTGTTTTATTGGGTGCCGACTCATGTCCAAACGTCGGCAAGTGTTGAGTTAACCGTTTCCAGCATCAGCGAGAAGGAAAGCACTCGTTTCATTCCCAGCAAACCGTACACGCGCCGAGAAATTGATTCCTGTGAATCATTGATGTATCTGCTTTCTGAGCTCGATGCCCTGAGCCTATTGGCTGATGTAGAAGTCGGTCAGGAACTAATCTGTGAGGTGTATGGCGCTTCCGTTGGGTGGTTCCCTGATCTGACGTGGTCGAGAACACGCAAGATTGTCAAGAAACATCTTCATCTGAGAAATACTTGATGCGATGGTAGTAGCTGTTTATGACTACTGCATGTTTAGTTCACCTGCCACCTAAATGTGCAGCAGATCCAAGTCATGCTGTGTCAGGAGCTATTTCTGGGGCAACCGGGACTGAATCGCCCCGGGTCTGGTGGAGGCTCTGGGTGAAATGTCAAAGCGGGCGGGTGTCGTCTATACAGCGGACCAGGAAAGGGCTGGTCGAGTGGTACGACTGGAGTTGACCCAATGTGTAACACGATCATCGACCCTGGGCTGACCCCGCTTTTTAGGTCCATTGTTTGTGAGAGTCGTCTTGTCGTCCGCGGTTGCGGGCAGGGAGACTGGTCAGATCATGACAAACAGCAGCAGGAAACGCCATTCACCAGAACAGGTCGTTCGTAAGCTCGGGCAGGCCGATCGGATGCTCGCTGACGGCGCCGATATCGCGGGCGTGTGTCGAGAACTCGGTGTGTCCGAGCAAACCTATTACCGATGGCGGAACCAGTACGGCGGATTGAAAGCTGATGACGCGAAACGGCTGAAGGAACTCGAGAAGCAGAACGCGACACTCAAGAGACTGTTGGCAGAAGCCGAGTTGGAGAAAGCCGCTTTGAAGGAGCTGGCTGAGGGAAACTTCTAGGCCCGGGCAGGCGTCGTGCTGCTGTCGCTCACCTGATCCGGACGCTTCAGGTGAGCGAACGTATGGCATGCCGACTGGTCGGGCTGAGCCGTTCGGCGTATCGTCGGCCACTCAACAGTGACACCCTCGCAGACCCAAACAAGGCGCTACGGGACTGGCTGCGTGCCTGGGCGAAACGACATCCTCGTTGGGGATACCGCCGGGCGTATCACGATGCGCGAGCCGAGGGCTGGGTCGTGAACCACAAGAAAATCCAACGCCTCTGGCGCGAAGAGGGACTGCGTGTTCCGCAACGACGACGCCGCAAACGCATCGGATCCTCAACCGTTGATGCGCCAACAGCGGTGGCACAGAACATGGTGTGGGCGGTCGATTTCCAATTTGATTCCGATGAACAGGGGCGAGCGATCAAGATCTGTTCGATCGTTGATGAACACACTCGCGAATGCATCGGCGGGCTGGTCGAACGATCAATCACCACAGACCGACTCACGGCCCACCTCGACGACCTCGTGGCAGTCCGAGGCGCGCCGGCTGTGCTCAGATCCGACAACGGACCTGAATTCATCAGCGAAGCCATGGGCCACTGGGCCGGCACCCGTACCGGGTTGTCCTATATTCCACCAGGCTCGCCCTGGCGGAATGGATACGTCGAGTCGTTCAATAGCCGGATCCGTGACGAGTGTCTGAACATCAACAGTTTCTACTCACTACTGCACGCACAGGTCGTCATTAGCGACTGGAAAACCGAATACAACCACGACCGGCGCCACTCATCCCTCGGCTACCTGCCACCGATCGAGTACGCTGAAGCGCCCTAGGTTTCCCGCCGCATCCTTTTGAGTTGAAAGGATGTATGTCATGCCGAAGAAGATTGATCCGAAGGTGAGAGAACGGTGCGTGCGGCAGGTGTTGGAGCATCTGCCGGAGTATCCGTCGTTGACTGCTG
>JAAZCT010000285.1 GCA_012513165.1 Actinomycetales bacterium | reverse complement strand
GCGATGTCAAGCGTAAGAAGTCTGGGAAGCTGGCTACGGAGTGCGTGCAGTTCACCGATGCTCTTGCTCGCACCGAATATGCGCACCAAATGGCTCAACTCGACCAAGGTGAAAACCTTGTCAATTGCTTGTGGGTCCTTCGCCAAGACCTGAGAACGTTGCTTCGTGCTCATGGTGATGATCACGTCAGCCTGAGCGATCATCTCGGTAGTGATGTGCCGAGCGCGGTGGGTCTTCGTGTCCCAATCTCCGACCTGATCGAGGATTTCGCACATGGGCGGATCGATCGGGGCGCCAACAACGGCGCCGGTCCCTGCCGATTCGATTACGGCGTTGGTGCCGAAAACGTTGTGTTCGCGGAGCAGAATTTCCGCGGCAGGCGAGCGGCAGATGTTGCCTGTGCACACCACCAAAACATGCGCACCGGTGTTGAATAAGCCCGAGATGAGTGGCGGAGTGTGTATCACGAGTTATCGTCGCTCGTATAGCCGTAGCTGTAGCTAGCGTCCTGGGCCACTGCTCGGTTCAACACGGTTCCGATGGGCTTTTCTCCCGCTTGGTTCAAAGCTTCGAGAACCTGCGTCACTTGTGAGCGTTTGGTGTTGCCCGAGGAAACCACAACGAGAGTTCCATCTACTTCGCGCGCCAACAGCGAAGCGTCAACAACGGAAAGCAGCGGCGGGGCATCGATTACGACATAGTCGTACAGATCTTTGAGGCGGGAGATGAGATTACGAGTCTTGGGGGAGTCGATCATCTGCAACGCGTTCGGTGGGATCTCGCCGCTCGTCAGTACGTCAAGATTTTCGTGCTGCCAGGGCTGAAGTGCTTGGCGCAATGTGACTTTCTCGATCAAGACGGTGGAGAGACCAACAGACTGTTCGAGGCCCGTAGATTTAGCTATCGAGGGTCTACGCAAATCGGCATCGACCAAAACGACTCGCGAACCTCGCTCGGCAAGCGCTAAAGCAAGGTTGATGCTGGTCGTTGTTTTACCGTCTTGCGGTCGGGCCGAAGTCAACACGATTGATTTTGCCCCAACTTGATCCGACCAGACGAAATCCAAGTTGGACCGGAGGCGGCGATATGCCTCGGCCGGGACGCCGTCAGGTTCGTTCAACATGGGCAACTGGGAGCCTGTTTTGGACTTCCACGCGGGAATAGTGCCGATAACTGGCAGCCCGGTGGTATTAGACAGATCCTCTTTATCGCCGACACGGGTATCCAGCAGAGCCCTGAGCAGCGCGTAGGCGACACCGAGCGCGCCGCCAAGGACTAAGCCAAGCAGTGCGTACAACTTAGTGTTCGGGGCAATAGGAAAGTTGGGCGGCGTCGCTTTTGCCACGGTTGTCAGAGTGATTCTGGTGCCCTCTACCGATGTGCTCGGCGTGAGTGCTTCTACGGTTTGTGGCAATTGCGCTGCGATTGCGTTCGCAGTTTCTGCCGCTTCGTCAGGATCGACGGCTTGCACAGTAATCGTGATCAGAAAAGTGTTGATGGGGGTTTCGACGCGAACTCTCTTGGCCAAGTTCTTTGCTGACGAATCGATATTCAAGTCCTCGATGACCGGATCGAGTACGGCAGGGGTCGTAGCCAGTTGAACATAGGATTGAACCATGTTTTGTGTGAACGTCGATCCCTGCGCGAGCTCTGAAACAGTGTTGCCGGCCGTTGCGCCGACGAAGATTTGACTGGTTGCTTGAAAGGTTGGAGACGTCAGTTTTCCCACGGTAAAACCAGCGACGGCGCCTAAGACTGTCACGGCAACGATCGCAATCCACTGTTTGCGTAACGCTGATACGTAATCCATCACGTTCATTTAATGTGACTCCTTGCAGGGCCGTGGCTAAACTCAACGGGTTGAGTGTATCCGTAAGTGCGATATGCATATCGAGAGTTGACGCGAACTCTGGGCGCATACGGCACCTACGTCCAAGAACGGTGGAGGGTTTCGAGTGTCTGATTTGAAGAGCAAGGCACGAGTGGCTGTTGTGTTTGCTGCCGCGGCCGGCGTACTAGCCTTAGTGATTTTCGGGATTGCAACTCTGTTCTTTGGTGATGACGATGCGGTTTCAGGCACGCCCAGCGCGACCAGCCAGACTGCCGGAGCAGGTGAAACTACTCCGAGCATCGCGCCCGAAAAAACCGAAAAGCCCAAGAAACTCAAGCCTGAAGCAACCTTGACCGAGGCACGCG
>JAAZCT010000284.1 GCA_012513165.1 Actinomycetales bacterium | reverse complement strand
GTACATATGCGGGCGTTCAGATGCAGCGTTTTATGTCACGCGCCGATATGCCATGTGGCTCGACTATCGGCCCCATTTCAGCGGCCGAATCGGGAATCCTCACGGTGGACGTTGGGGCTCCGCAGTTGGCAATGCATTCGGTCCGGGAAATGATGATGGGTGTCGATCTCGAGTCCTACGCGCTTGCCCTGGCAGCGTGCTTGGAAATCGACGGCGTTCCAAGCTGAAACCTAGGTATAGAACTGGGTGAGTTTCCAGCGGGCCGAAGTATCGCTCACGAGTGGCATGTCGTACGATAAGAGACGCACTCATGACGTGTGCTCGCTTCAGACATGGCATTCGAGCACTCGTGTTGGCTAAGGTTCGCGCGAAACGGGTCGTGAGTGGAACTATTACTCATCTATCCACCCAACGGAGCCCATCCCTTATGACATCCGGCATCGCAGCACTTTCTGCGGCCCCACAAGTTGCAATCAACGACATCGGTAGCGAAGAAGATCTTCTCGCAGCAATCGAAGCAACTATCAAAGATTTTAATGACGGCGACATTGTTTCCGGCACTATCGTCAAGGTTGACCGCGACGAAGTCCTCTTGGACATCGGTTACAAGACCGAAGGCGTCATCCCTTCGCGTGAACTGTCGATCAAGCACGACATCGATCCCAACGAAGTTGTTTCCGTTGGCGATGCTGTTGAAGCTCTCGTCCTCCAAAAGGAAGACAAAGAAGGCCGTCTCATCCTCTCCAAGAAGCGCGCACAGTACGAACGCGCCTGGGGCGACATTGAGAAGATCAAAGAAGAAGACGGAGTTGTCGAAGGTACCGTTATCGAGGTCGTCAAGGGCGGTCTCATCATGGACATCGGCCTGCGCGGCTTCTTGCCTGCGTCGCTCGTCGAAATGCGCCGCGTTCGTGACCTGGACCCTTACATCGGACAGAAGCTCGAAGCGAAGATCATCGAACTCGACAAGAACCGCAACAACGTGGTTCTGTCGCGCCGTTCGTGGCTCGAACAGACCCAGTCGGCTGTGCGCCAGAACTTCCTCACCGAACTCAAAAAGGGTCAGGTGCGCAAGGGCGTCATCAGCTCGATCGTCAACTTCGGCGCATTCGTCGATCTTGGCGGCGTAGACGGACTCGTCCACGTGTCGGAACTCTCATGGAAGCACATCGATCACCCGAACGAAGTTGTTCAGGTTGGCGACGAAGTAACGGTAGAAGTTCTTGAAGTTGACCTGGAACGCGAACGCGTTTCCTTGTCGCTCAAGGCTACTCAGGAAGATCCTTGGCAGCACTTCGCACGCACCCACCAAATGGGCCAGATCGTGCCAGGTCGTGCCACCAAGCTTGTTCCATTCGGTGCGTTCGTTCGCGTCGAAGAGGGCATCGAAGGCCTCGTGCACATCTCCGAACTTGCAGAGCGTCACGTCGAGATCCCAGAGCAGGTCGTGCAGATCGGCGACTCGGTCATGGTCAAGATCATCGACATCGACCTCGAACGTCGTCGGATCTCGTTGTCGCTCAAGCAGGCCAACGAGACTGAAGTCGCCTCCGAAGCAGATCAGTTCGATCCAACGTTGTACGGCATGACTTCGTCCTACGACGAAGACGGAAACTACATCTACCCAGATGGTTTCGATCCTGAAACGGGTGAATGGCAGGACGGCTTCGACGAAGCTCGTGCTGCTTGGGAGAAGCAGTACGCCGAAGCGCTCGAGCGTTGGACTGCGCACAAGCAGCAGATCGCTGACGCAGAGAAGGCTAACCTCGAAGCTGGCGAAGTTGCCGGAGATTACTCGAGCGAAGCGCCTGCAACTGAAGACGGTGGCTCCTTGGCTTCCGACGAGGCGTTGCAAGCACTCCGTGACAAGCTCACTGGTGGCGAGTAACCGATAGGTTCATTGCTCAAAGGGGTAGTTCAGGCTTCGGCCTGACTCCCCCTTTGTCATGCCTGCCAGTTGTTCAATGAGCATGTGGCGCTGGATCTTGCCGGTTGCCGTGTGCGGGATTTCCTCTACGAAGATGAACTCTTTTGGGATCTTGATTCGGCTCAGGTGCTGTGATGCATACGTGGTCAGTTCAAT
>JAAZCT010000283.1 GCA_012513165.1 Actinomycetales bacterium | reverse complement strand
GTTGTTAGTGCCGTATGTGATGTCGCAACCATAGACTTCGTGACGCTCAGCGGGAGTTTGCCCAGCAAGCACACACCCAACGGTGAGCCCCAAGAAACGGTATACACGCCCCATCATCTCTGACTGGTACTCAGCCAGATAGTCGTTCACCGTAACAACATGAACGCCTTTACCTTCGAGGGCGCGAAGGTAAGCGGGCATTGTCGCCACAAGCGTCTTACCTTCACCGGTCTTCATTTCGGCGATGTTTCCACCGTGGAGCGCAGCTCCACCCATAACCTGCACGTGAAATGGACGCAGGCGCAGCACGCGCCAAGCTGCTTCACGTACCGTCGCGAAGGCTTCAACCATGAGCTCATCAAGAGTTTCACCATCGGCAACCCGCTGCCGGAACTCTTCGGTTTTCCCGCGAAGCTCATCATCCGTTAGCTTCTTGAAATCCTCTTCGAGGGCGTCGACCTGGTCCGCAATACGGTCCAGACGCTTAATCTGGCGTCCCTCGCCAGCCCTGAGGATCTTGTCAATAATCGACACGGGTACTCCTTGATTTTGCCTACGGCACCCAAGTTTTGGGTTGCGGCGTGCCCTTCAGTTTACGCAACTTACACCCACAGTGTGGTGGGCCCCAAGCCATATCGGCATGGGGCCCACCACACATCATAGGTTGCGGCAATCACGTCCCGATAGAGACCGATGCGTTCTCTACTCCGCACCCTCCGGCATACGAGTGTTCAGTCTGAGGATGCCGTACGTCCACCCCTTGCGACGGTAAGCGACGCAAGGTTGCATCGTGTCCTTGTCGACAAAGAGGAAGAACGGGTGTCCGACAAGCTCCATTTGGTGCAATGCTTCATCCACGCTCATCGGCGGGGCCTCATGAACCTTCTGGCGAACAATCACCGGGGAATCCCCCAACTGTTCTTCGCGCACTTCACCTGGCTTCAGGTCCTGTGCGGAACGCAACGACCAATCTTCCGCATCGCGCAGATCCGCATCAATACCCGCAGTGATGGGCTGGTCGAAGTTCGGGTCCGGTACACCGTCGTACTGGAAGCGGCGATGATCCTTTACTCTATCGCGCTGGCGACGCAGTCTCTCAAACAGTTTTGCGCTAGCAAGGTCGACTGCCGAATATCGGTCAACTGAATCTGCCTCAGCCCGGATCACCGGACCCTTCCCATAAACGGTTAGCTCTACACGTTCTGCACTGGCGGCCAAGCGTGGGTTGCGCTCACGCGTCAGAACCACGTCGACTCGTTGCGCACGAGGATAGAACTGGATGATTTTCTCGAGTTTACCCTCGACAAATTCACGGAAATTAGGATGAATGTCGGCATTGCGGCCGGTGACGACGATGTCCATGGGGATCCTCCAGGAGCCTTTGGAATGAATATGCACTGCAAGCACAATTTGCTTGCTTCTGGTAAAAACCCTCCTTAAACCAAATGAGCCGGGCTACCCTCTTGCCCACTGAGTGAACGAAAGAGAGTCCCTCAAGTCTACGTCACTGAGACGCCGTTCACATGCTGTCGGCGCTGAGTGAACGCCACGAATCTACAGTCGCGTGGTGTCATGCTGCAGCCAAAGCAACTGCCAGGACACCATGACCACCCAGGGCGTCGATGACACCGCGCATAGTAGTTCCAGTGGTGACCACGTCGTCAACCACGACCGCAATACTCTGTCTTGGGGGTGCAATCACCAAGTCCATTGCACCCAGTCGAGCACTGCTT
>JAAZCT010000282.1 GCA_012513165.1 Actinomycetales bacterium | reverse complement strand
GTTCCGTCATAGGCCAGATTGATCCTCATACGCACCCAGACAGGCTATCTGGTGGTTGGGGCACGTGGTGTGTCAGCACATGTGAAACGCCTGACCCCAAGGGAGTCAGGCGTTTCAGCCAGGAGCGGGTACTCAGGCCCAGCGTTGCGATGCCGGTACGAAGTCGAGACCGCGATCACCGGTGTAGATCTGCTTGGGGCGAGCGATCTTTTGTTCTGGATCGTCGACCAGCTCGAGCCACTGTGCCAACCAGCCTGGGGTGCGCCCGATGGCGAACAAGACGGTGAACATTTCTGGCGGGAACTGGAGAGCTTCGTAGATCAGGCCGGAGTAGAAGTCCACGTTCGGGTAGAGCTTGCGTGAAACGAAGTACTCGTCTTCAAGTGCGATCTTCTCGAGTTCCTGAGCGACCTCGAGCAGCGGGCTAACGCCGGTGACTTCGAATACGTCGTCGCAGGCCTTCGTGATCAGTTTGGCGCGAGGATCGTAATTCTTGTAGACGCGGTGGCCGAAGCCCATCAGGCGTTCTTCGCCCTTCTTGACGCCTTCGATGAACGCGGGCACATTCTCTATTGTCTTGATGCGAGCCAACATGCGCAGCACTGCTTCGTTCGCGCCACCGTGGAGCGGGCCGTACAAAGCCGCAATGCCAGCGCTGACCGCTGAGTACGGGTCAACTTGGCTGGAACCGACTGAACGGACAGCGTTGGTGGAGCAGTTCTGCTCGTGATCCGCGTGCAGGATGAACAACACGTCGAGTGCTTTGGCCAACCGCGGGTCTGGCTGGTAGGCGGGTTCGCTCATCTTGAACAGCATCGAGAGGAAGTTCTCGGTGTAACTCAGGTCGTTGTCTGGGTAGACGTACGGCTTGCCCTGTGCGTTGCGGAAAGACCACGCGCCGAGAGTAGGCATTTTGGCAATCAAGCGCACGATTTGCTGATGACGGATCGCCGGATCCTTGATTTCTCGCGCTTCTGGGTAGAAAGTCGAGAGAGCGCCGACGCCCGACCTGAGCATGCCCATGGGGTGCGCGTCGTAGCGGAATCCTTGCATCAGCGAGCGAACGTTTTCGTGCACGAAGGTGTGGTAGGTGATCTCGTGTTCCCAAGTGTCGAACTGCTCTTTAGTTGGCAGCGATCCGTGGATGAGTAGGTAGGCAACTTCAAGGAAGTTGGAGGATTCAGCGAGCTGTTCGATCGGATAGCCGCGATATTCCAAAATGCCTTTGTCGCCGTCGATGAAGGTCACGGCGCTGCGAGTTGATGCAGTGTTGGTGAATCCAGGGTCATAGACAGCAAGACCGTGTTCGTCGGCTGTTTGACCGACCTTGCCTAAATCTGAGGCACGGATGGCGCCATCGGCAATGGGAATCTCATATTCCTGGCCGGTACGGTTATCTCGAACAGTAAGAGTTTCGTTATTGGTCACGTTGGGTCTCCTGTGACTGAGTCGTCTTGGCGGCCGCAGGGTGGCGCAGCACACTTCTAAACCTAGTCCGCAAAGGGTCACTTTGCTACCCCGGGCTGTTCTGAGGGGGTCGTTTTGACCTCAGGCGGAGCGAGGGGCTATCCTTGAATGTCGCTGCGCCATTTCCGGGCACAGCTCATGAAAATCCATCGAAATCGCAGCAAGAAGGTCACGCCGTGCGCACGTACAGCCCGAAGCCTGCTGACATTACTCGTCAGTGGCACGTCATCGATGCCGAGGACGTCGTTCTCGGCCGTCTCGCCGTAGAAACGGCAACTCTTTTGCGGGGGAAGCATAAAGCTACCTACGCGCCACACGTCGACGGTGGTGACTTTGTCGTCATCATCAACGCCGACAAGGTTGCTTTGTCGGGCAACAAGCGCACCGACAAGAACGTGTTCCGTCACAGTGGTTACCCAGGTGGCCTCAAGCAGATCGCATACGGCGACTTGCTTGAGAAGGACGCACGCAAAGCTGTCGAGAAGTCAGTACGTGGCATGCTCCCTAAGAATCGCCTTGGCCGTCAACTGATCACTAAGTTGAAGGTCTATGCCGGCCCGGAACACCCGCACGCCGCGCAAAAGCCCCAGCCGTTCGAGATCACGCAGATCTCCCAGTAAGCGAAAAGAAGCAGGTTTATCGTGGCCGAGACCACTACAGAAGAAGTCGATTACTCGACGGACGCCAAGGGCGTTGCCTACACCTCGGAAAGCGCCGGCGCAAGCTCCGCCACCGAGATCAAGTCGATCATTGCTCCAGGCAATGCCACTGGTCGCCGTAAGGAAGCTGTCGCCCGTGTGCGCATCGTTCCGGGCACCGGCGTCTGGACAGTTAACGACCGTCCGCTTGAAGAGTACTTGCCTAACAAGCTTCATCAGCAAATCGCCAAGGAGCCACTGGCTACCCTCGGCTTGCTTGATTCCTTCGACGTTATCGCTCGGGTTTCCGGTGGCGGCATGACCGGTCAGTCCGGTGCGCTTCGCCTCGGAGTTGCTCGTTCGCTTAACGCGATTGACGTTGAAGCAAATCGTCCTGCACTGAAGAAGGCCGGACTCTTGAGCCGCGACGCGCGTATCAAGGAACGTAAGAAGGCTGGTCTGAAGAAGGCCCGCAAGGCGCCTCAGTACTCGAAGCGCTAAGCAGCGCGGGTACTCATATGGGTCGCCTATTTGGCACCGACGGGGTCCGGGGTCTGGCTGGGGTGGATGTCACCGCCGAGCTGGCCCTGGGCCTCGCTCAGTCTGCAGCCTTTGTGCTCGGACGCAATGCTCGCGCGGAGAGTCGCCGAGCTGTTGCGGTGGTTGCGCGAGATCCTCGGGTCTCCGGAGAGTTCATCTCCGCTGCCGTCGCGGCTGGCCTCGCCTCGGCCGGTGTAGACGTGTACGAAGCCGGAGTTATTCCGACTCCCGCGGCGGCATACCTTGTCGCTGACATCGATGCAGATTTCGGTGTGATGGTCTCGGCGTCGCACAACCCTGCCCCCGATAACGGCATTAAGTTCTTGGCACGGGGGGGCGTCAAGCTCGCCGACGACATTGAAGCCGCGATTGAGCAGCGCCTCGAAGAGCCCTGGGATCGGCCAACGGGCGCTGACGTGGGACGGATCGGCGATAGCCATGC
>JAAZCT010000281.1 GCA_012513165.1 Actinomycetales bacterium | reverse complement strand
CTATACGGAGAGCCAAGGTCTCGATCAGGTCAACGGGATTTCCCGTGATGATTTCGTGAATCTGATTGGCGAGTGGCCCGTAGTCAACCGTTTGGGTCAAATCGTCTGTCTTTGCAGCGTTTTCGAGGCTCAGGCCAAGCGAAACGTCCACGATGAACTCTTGACCGTTCTCGCGTTCGTGATCGAAGACACCATGGTGTCCCTTGGCTTTGAGGCCCGTGAGGTCGATGCGGTCGAGATGATCGGGGCAACTCATGACGGTTCCTGTTCGCTGGGTTGGACTTGATGGAATCGACGCGAGACGGCCAAGGCGTCGGCCGTGGAAGCGACGTCATGCACTCGGACGCACCACGCGCCGCGGTCTGCTGCGAGCACTGAAATCGCCGCTGTGGCGGCGTCTCGCAGTTCTGGTGGACGAGGAGTCTCGCCGTCGGCCAACAGTGCGCCCAGAAAGGCTTTTCTGCTCGCCGCGACGAGCAGCGGGAAGCCGAGGTCCTCAAATCGAGGCAACGCTGCGAGAAGCTCCCAATTTTGTTCGCCCGTCTTGCTGAAACCTAGTCCCGGATCGACAATGATCTGATGCTCAGCCACACCCGCGGCGAGCGCCTGAGCAATCTGCTGTTCGAGTTCGGCCACCACATCCGCCACGACGTCGGTGTAGTCAGTGTGGTTTTGCATCGTGGCCGAATGCGCTCGCCAGTGCATGATCACGAAGGGTTTGCCCGCCTCGCCGGCAAGCGGCAGCATGTGCGGATCGGCCCGGCCGCCGGAGACGTCGTTGATGATCGCCGCGCCCGCGCCCAGCGCTGCGCGAGCCGTTTCGGCCCACATCGTGTCTACCGACACGAGAGCACCTGCGGCCGCCAAGCCCTCGACGACGGGGATCACTCGGCGAAGTTCTTCGTCCCGGTCGATTCGCGCGGCTCCGGGCCTCGTGGACTCGCCGCCGACGTCCACGATCGAGGCCCCTTGAGCGATCATGTCTAGACCGTGGGCAATCGCTCGGTCTGGCGAAAGCCATTGACCCCCGTCTGAGAACGAGTCCGGCGTGACGTTGACGACGCCCATCACGAGGCAGCGGCCTGTGGCTAGCCCCGGCAGGTGCAGCGGACGCATCTGGTCAGCCCAGAATCAGGCTCATCGCTTCAGCGCGAGTTGCCGGATTGAGCAGGTGGCCACGGACCGCACTGGTGATGGTGCGCGCACCCGTTTTACGGACTCCGCGCATCGACATGCATTGGTGTTCACCTTCGATGACGACGATCACGCCGCTGGGCGACAACGATTCGACGAGCGAATCGGCGATTTGGGAAGTCAATCGTTCTTGCACCTGGAGGCGCCGTGCGAATACGTCCACGAGGCGAGCCAACTTCGACAGCCCGGTCACGTGGCCGTCGGTCCCGGGGATATAGCCGATGTGGGCGGACCCGAAGAACGGCACCATGTGGTGCTCGCAGAGCGCCCAGAACTCGATGTCTTTCACGACGATGAGTTCTTGGTGGCCCACATCGAACACGGCCGAGAGAATCTCTTCGGGCGTTTGTTCGTAGCCGCTGAGGAGTTCTGTGTACGAGCGAGCCACGCGGGCCGGAGTTTCGATCAGCCCGCTACGATCCGGATCTTCCCCAATAGCGAGGAGAATTTCACGGACTGCTGCTTCAACGCGCGGCTGATCGATGCTCACTCAGTGTCTCCTTGGACGGGCCGGTCAGGCT
>JAAZCT010000280.1 GCA_012513165.1 Actinomycetales bacterium | reverse complement strand
GTGGAGAGAGCTTTTGGCATTGGGCCCTCGGCGCTGACGGAGGCCATGGGCATGCTCAACCACCATTTCGCAGCAGCCGCCTGATCGGCGCAGAGCGACAGCCTACCTCTGACTGCCGCCAATCTTTGCAACAGAGCCCGGCACACCACCAACCCCGTCCTCATCGAGGCCCGAGCCTTGGGCTTTAACTCGCGCTTGGACTAGGAGAAAGCTTCACCGGTAGCGCTCATGGGGCGACCTCGGATTATGGTTCAAGAGCTTTAGCGCCACGGAGGTTGATATTGCACAAACCAGAAAAGCAACAAGTGGTTCAGCAGCATAAGCAATAAGAAGAATAAGAACCTCAAAGACGCTGACTATGGATCCAGACCAAAGCAATGCGCAGGCCGCGGCGTACAAGAGCCAGAAAGTAACCGCTGCCGCCGCTGAAGGGATCATCACGGCCTGGGGTGTCAGTTTTTTACCCCAAGAAGCCCACGCCGTGATGAGGATCATTATGGACGATGATGCTGGACCCGCCCAGAGGCCCCCCGGCGCAAGAAAAGCAAAATGAGCCATCATTACCGTGTACGTAGAATGCGCGACCAACGCAACTACGTAGACGGTGATTGTAGGAACAGTCTTTTTCATGCGCCGGGCAGCACTCTGGCTATCTCGTTGCTTTCAAGGAAGTTGTTCAGTAGCTGCCACTGCCCGAGATGGTCGCTGTGGGGCACGCCATTGCGATCAAGCAAAGCTCGCTAGCGTAACTTCGCGTGTAGACGGTTTTCCAATTGCCGGTTGCATTGCCCATCACGTAGATTTCATGGTTCGGCATCTGCCTGTGGCTCCCAGAAATGATGCTGTAGGAGCCGTTACGTGTGACGGTAATGGTGAACGCGCCCTGAATAGAGTTTGGAAGAGAAGTGCAGAAGGGGTTTCCCGCTTTAACGCTGAACCTCAGATCGACGTAACTAGTGTTCCCCGCTAGCTGCTTGACCCACACATCTTTTGCAGATGCAGTTTTTTCAGCAACTTTAGCCCCTGCAGAGTTGTAAACCTTTGTCGGGTCAACCCAGGCGGCGTGTGATGACATGCCGCCAGCTGCCCAGTTAAGGTTGGCACCCAACGTCGTTCTCGCAGAAGCAGGACTGTGCGAGAACCCGCGATTATCGCCACCGAACTTGTAACCGCTGCCATAGTCGCAGGTTGCCACAGGAGCGTCGATCTGTGGTTGGGGAATAAAGGTCCGATACAACACCGTGCCGTACCCGTTAGCAGCGGCCGGAGCCGCTGCCGCCGCAGCGATTCCTTCGTCGATGGCCTGATTATGATTGGAAGCTTCCGCAAGAAGGTCGTCAGTTTCAGGTACGTGTACCTCGAATCCTCGGATCGTTACTTCGTCGTCAGACAACGCGCTGGTTTCCGGCGCAGCCAGCGTCTCGATCCGGTAGTGATGTGTTGCCCCCGCTGAAGGCTGGGTGTCACGGTAGGAACTGCCTTCTACTTTTGCAACGAATTCATCGTCACGAAAAATAGCGTATGCGCGACCTGGTGTTGTCTCCCACGAGAGGTCTACAAAGCCTTGACCGGATGCCGCAAAGGAGCCTTTTTCGAGCAATGAGGTGTCTACCATCGCTGCCCCGCGTCCTTCCAACGTCGCAACTTGGATAGACGAACCAAGATCAGTCGAAGCCCGTGACAGCGTGCTCTTCTCCGATGTCATGAACTCCATCTGGTCAGACTTTGCCGCCTCAATGGTGAACTCAGCTTCACTCCCATGATCGTTGAGTTCATCAGCATAAGAAGCGCCCGGTACGAGGACGAGAGACATCGCTATCACTGAAGCACTCAAGAAGGATGCCACACAAGATTTCTTTCTAACCATTTCCGTCTCCTCAACAATTGATCAGTGAAGCTGTATCGCCTCATCCCTGAACACATCCCACTGATCCGAGCGTACGAGCTTTGGAAAAAGAAACAAGACTTGTTCTGGCTGTGTGGCAACTGGTACGTGGTTACGTTTTCCTAGCGCAGCTCACCAACTCCTCCCCCAGATTCAGGACGGTACGCGCTACGCCCGGGCCGGCCTTATGCTCACCGATCTACTGCCGGCTGACACGCACCTATCGCTCGAGCTTTTCCGGGCGTCACATGAGGACGCGAGTATCGCGACCCTCATTGACGCGGTGCAGAAGAAGACGGGCGGCCGCGAGGTGATCGGGCTCGGTTACGGCGGACTCAGGCCGGGGCCATCTTGGACGATGAAACGGGACATGCTCACCCCGCGAGCGACGACACACTGAGGTGAGCTTGCGACCGTCCGGGCTTGATCGGTTGTGCGGCCTGAATCGTTCAGGTCGTCTGCAATCCGCTTGAACTGCCGTTCTGCTCGCCGAGCTGGGCCTCCTCGATTTCCTTGACCTCATTCAGCCAACGCACGCCGCTGTTGGCTGAATGAGCATCCGCGAGTGCCCCGGATGCTTCCCCAAATGCGTTCACGGCTCCGAACAGGAACAGTGCGACGTTCTCCGGGGCGTACTTTTCCCCGTCGAGGCCGTTGTAGTGGGTGCCGTCGACGACGCTTCGGTGCCACTGCGCGAGCTGCTGGGAGACCTGCCGCAAGTGATCTACTATTAGGCCCAGCTCGGCGAGCAGTTCGTAAGACTCGTTCGGGTTGGGAACGGTGCGCGTCGAGTGCGCGAGCGTGCGTGTCAGCGATTCGACTTCGCGCGCGATTTCGAGCTGTCGCGTTTCTTCGTTGATAGCCATTGGTCTGTCAATCCTTCGTTGTGGGGTCGTAGCCGGCTTCTCTCAGGAGTCGCTGCGCGTCCTCGGCGACTCCTGGGCCGCGCCGTGCTGTGTCTGGTATCGACCTAAGTTCGCCGCGCTCCGCGCGCTCGGCCAGATCGTCATAATTCGTGTTCTCGGCCTCGGTGTACGGGGCGTAGAGGATCGCGAACTGCTGGGGATCGTCGACGAGCAATGTGGTGATGCGCTGCACGGCTTCCTTGGTGAGCGGGAAGCCGTCTTTGAGCACGTACCAACACGCTCCGATGGCTTGTCCCCGCTGCAGCGGTGTGAGGGGCTCGAACAGCTCGGGCCAGCGTGCCTCGAAGTCGGTATTGGTGTTCATCACGTCATCCTTTCGCGGACCTCAGACAGTGGGCCGTTATTCGAGGGGGCGGCCTCGGGAGATGGAGCCGGGGTGCACGGGCTCGAACGGGGCTCCCCCGTTGAACTCACGCTCTAGCTGTTCCACGTGCTGCATGATGATCTGATTCTGCATGTCGGTGAGGGTTTGCCATCCGTACGTGTCGCGACCGGCGTAGTAGGCGGCGCGGATGCGGCCCTGTTGGTCTTCATCCGCGTAGTAGTTCATCTTGCGGCTTCCCTTTGAGCCCTGCGCCTTCGGCCGCGGGCGGGGCGCTACGGGCGCAGCGGGTGCCTGGACTGCAGGAGCCTCGGCCGCCGGCTCTGGGGTCGGCGGTGCGGTTACAGGCGTGAGCCCTGCCAGGCTCGATGTGCGCCTCTTGCGTTCGGTACTCATCTTTCGTTCCTTCCGGTCAGTTCGGCCAGGTAGCCGGCGTAGATCTTCGCGAGGTCTCGTGCGTCGGCGTCGCCTTCGTCGAGTCCACGTGATTCTTCGGTGGCGTCGGCGATCGCCTGACGCTTGGGAATCGGGGGCGCGAGAAGTGGCAGGTTTCGGGCTTCTGCTGCGGCCGTTATTTCCTCGGCCCAGTGGCCGCCGCCAAGGGTGCGCGCTTCGTGCTGATTGAGCACGATTCCTGCGACGCGCAAGCGGGGGTTGTAGCTCTGGGTGACCGCAGTAACGGTATCGAGCAGCTTTGCGAGGCCGTTTGCTGACCAGAGCTTGGTCTGCGTAACCACGAGAGCGCCGTCAGCTGCCGTGAGAGCGTTGATGACGAGCTGATCGAGGTTCGGGCCACAGTCGATCAAGATCAGGTCGTAGCGGCCACGCACGGGCTCTAGCACCTTCCGCATGCGGGCCTCGCGGCCGGCTCCGGCGACCACGAGCTGGGCGCGGACGACGCCGAGCGTTTCGCCGGTTGTGGGCACAACGTCCACGCCTTCCCAGATTGCCGGCACGATGACGTCTTCGAGGGTTTCGCTGGCGTATTCGCTGAGCACGTCAGCGAGACCGGGTTCTTCCTCCCCCACTCCCTCGGTAAGTACCTGCGTGATGTTGCCCTGCGGGTCAGCGTCAACGACGAGTACGCGCAGGTCGGCGATCGCTGCGGCGCGGGTGAGGTGGTACAGCGTGGTCGATTTGCCTACACCGCCTTTCTGGTTACAGGCGGTCAGGATGACGGCCTCACGGGTTGCGGTCATGGTGTCCAACTCTCTATCTCTAATGCCTCTATTGTACCTAATAGACCTAATGCCTCTATTAGTCCCATCTTTGGGAGGGCAGCATTAAGCGGCCCTCCCTGCGGGGCGGTGGTCAGTCACCCTGTTGGACCTTCGAAACGGTGACGCGCTGATTCCGGAGACTGGCACCCACCTCATCTGCGCGCACCTCGTGCTGCACACGCTCTTCCCCGCTCTCAGTGCGGTATCCGGTGACGCGGTAATCACCGGAGAAGGTAACGCGGATGTTGCCGGAGGTCTCGGCGGCTTCGACGAGCTGTTCTGCCTGCTGCCCATTGACGCTTACGGAGTAGAAGACTGTGGGGCCGTCGCACCACTCACCGGTGTCCTTGTCCCTGAGTCGATCAGAAACGGCGACTCGGGCGTAGGTGTAGGGTGCGTCCCTTTCGTTGTGGCGAAGGGTCGGGGTCTCGACGAGGTTTCCGGTGCGGGTGATGTAGCTCATGAGCGTTCCTCTCGTAATGAGTTGATGTTCGGGATAGTTCTATTATACCTAATGCCTCCATTAGGGACAATAGAGGCATTAGTAATTTCATGATTCGTTCGGGAGCATGATGGTGATGACGGGTTCTGCGGTGTCGCCGGGGCCGATGTACAGGGCAAGCTCGATCGGCTCGGGCTGATTCCACTCGTGACCGCGGTTCTCGTTGGGTAAGCTCAGCACGCGGAAGGTGACGCGGTTACTACCGGCCGCTCTCGATGCGGCATGGCCGGCGAGGTAGAGAACATCCCAGAGTCGGCCGTCTTCGTCTTGCGGTTCGGGCCTGTCGTCATCCCAGGCGACTGCCTCGGCCCATGCGCTGCGGGTCAGTGCGACGGGTACGCGGAACCGTGCGTCTTGGGCCATCGTCGTGACGTCGACGAGTTCGCCGTCTTCGATCGCCTGAGCGCGCGTGTAGCTGTGGATCGTAGGGCCGAAAGTTGAAGTGGTCATAATGTCTCCATTGTCTCTATTGGGGATAATGCCTCTATT
>JAAZCT010000279.1 GCA_012513165.1 Actinomycetales bacterium | reverse complement strand
GCCGTAGTCCATGAGTACCCAACGGCCTTCGCGTTCGCCCTCGCGGCGAATCGTCTTCGCACCAGCATCCAGCATGCGGCGCTCGACCTCGTCGCGGATCGCGTTGATCTGCGCGGCGTTCGATGCGGAACACACCAAGAAAATATCCGTGATGTAGATGTGGTCCGACACGTCCATCGCCACGATGGAATCGGCCTTCTTTTCCTGTGCAGCCCCGCCCGCGATGCGCGCCAGTTCGAGGGCCTTCTCAGTAGCAGTCATTCGGTTTCTCCAGTTCGGTAAAGATCGTATTTGCCGATGTATTGCACCACGCCGTCTGGCACCAAATACCAGACCGGTTCGCCCGCAACCACCCGCTCGCGACAGTCAGTGGAGCTGATCGCGAGTGCCGGGATTTCTTCCATCGAAACCCGATCGCTCGGCAGGTCAGCCAACACTTCAGATTTCATTTCGTGGCCCGGCCGCGTACAGCCCACAAAATGCGCCAAATCGAACAGTTCCTCGTGATCGCGCCAGCCCAGAATCGAAGACAGTGCGTCAGCGCCGGTGATGAAGAACAACTCATCGTTCGGGAACTGCGCTTTCAGATCGCGCAGGGTGTCGATCGTGTAGGTGGCGCCCTCACGATCGATGTCGACCCGGCTCACGCTGAACCGCGGGTTCGCGGCCGTAGCGATCACCGTCATCAAATAACGATGTTCAGCCGGCGACACCTGCCGGTCGACTTTTTGCCACGGGTCTCCCGTGGGCACAAACAACACTTGGTCGAGTGAATACCTCGACTGAATTTCACTCGCGGCCACCAAGTGACCGTGGTGAATCGGATCGAACGTTCCGCCCATCACGCCAATACGGCGGCCAACGGAACTCATAATCAGCTGTGCTCGCGGCCTCGACCGAATTGAATCACGACAGCAAGCAAAGTCAGAAGAATGCCGAGGGCAATTCCGCCTGCGATGAACGGCGCGAGGGAGGTACCTTCAGAGGCTGCCGCTTCGGCGGCGAGGATGAGCTCAAACATGGACATAATCTATCAGCGATAGCACGCAGCGGTCAGGCGCAACCCGGCTCTTTCGGATCGACGACTCCCCCGCGCACGTGACCGTCACCCGTGACGATGTAGGTGGTGGTGGTCATTTCTTGCAGACCCATCGGCCCGCGAGCGTGAAGTTTCTGGGTCGAGATGCCGATTTCGGCACCGAAACCGAACTCGCCACCGTCGGTGAACCGGGTCGAAGCGTTGACCATCACGGCCGCCGAGTCCACACTCGTAGCGAACTTTCTGGATGCTTCCAGCGACTTTGTCACGATCGCTTCGGTATGACCCGAAGAATAGTGGCGGATGTGCGAGATTGCGTCGTCGATCGAGTCGACCACCTTGGCAGCGATATCGGCAGACAAGTACTCGGTTTCGTAGTCTTCTTCCGTGGCTGGCACCACTCGCGAATCGACGGCCTGGAAGTCCGCATCTCCGTGGATCGTGACGTCAGCATCAAGCAGGGCCGCCACGATCACGGGCAGGAACTGGGGCGCAACCGCGCGATGCACCAACAAAGACTCTGCCGAATTACACACGCTATTGCGGTGAGTTTTCGAGTTCATCACGATATTGGTCGCCATCGTCAGATCTGCCTCGGCGTCCACATACACGTGTACGTTCCCGGTGCCCGTCTCGATCACCGGCACGGTCGCGTTCTCCACCACCGCTTGAATCAGCCCAGCGCCACCGCGCGGAATCACGAGGTCGACCAGCCCGCGAGCCGTCATCAAATCTGTGGACGTTTCACGCCGGTCAGCCGAGATCGCTTGGATCAGGTCTTTGGGCAAGCCGACGCTGGCGATCGCCTCGCGCATGGTTTCGGCAATCACTCGGTTCGAGTTCTGCGCCGACTTCGAACCCCGCAACAGCGAAGCGCTACCTGCCTTGAGGCAGATCGCGGCTGCATCGGCGGTCACGTTCGGGCGGCCCTCGTAAATCATGCCGATCACGCCCATCGGCACCCGCACTTGCTGCAACTGCATGCCGTTGGGGAGCGTCGAGCCGCGCACCACCTCGCCGACCGGGTCGGGCAAGGCGGCCACGTCGCGCACGCCCTGCGCGAACGCGGCCACTCGCGATTCGTCGAGCTTGAGGCGATCGATCATGTGCTCGGGTGTGCCTTCGGCGAGCGCTGTGGTCACGTCCTCGTTGTTAGCAGCCAGGATCTGCTGGGTGGCCGCTTCCAGTGCGTCGGCCATCGCAGCGAGTGCGGCGTCTTTGGTGGCGCGAGTGGCTTGGGCCAATACGAGGGATGCTTCACGGGCGCGCATAGCGGCGTCACGAACTTCGTTGCTCATGGCACTCAGTCTAGAACCGAGGCCAGCCAAGCTAGGCGGCTCGGTTCAGCCGACGAGGATCAAGTGATCACGGTGTACGAGGGCGCGCTCGTATTCTGCGCCGAATTCTTCACCCAACTCTTGCGTGCTGCGGCCCAATAGCTCCGGGAGTTGTTCGGAATCGAAGTTCACCAGACCGCGGGCCACGACCTGCCCGTCCGGGCCGACCAAATCAACCGGGTCTCCGTTGCTGAAACTGCCCGTCACGTTCGTGACCCCGGCAGGCAACAGTGACGCGTTGCGTTCGGTGACGGCCCGTACCGCGCCCGCATCGAGGTGCAGCTCTCCGCGTGTGCGACTAGCGTGCGCCAGCCACAACAATCGCCCTGGCCGCCTCCGCCCGGTGGTCTCGAAGCGCGTGCCGACATTCTCGCCCTGTAACGCCTTGCCTGCATTCGCAGCAGACGTCAGCAGCACGGGGATGCCCGCATCGGTGGCGATCCGAGCGGCTTCCACCTTCGTAACCATTCCGCCGGTGCCGACATTGCTACCCACGCGAGTGATGTCCACGCCTTGCAGGTCACCCTCACTGGCGACCACCTCGATCAGTGTCGATCCAGGCTCAGATGGGTGGCCGTCATATAGTCCGTCCACATCCGACAACAGCACGAGTTGATCCGCGTGAATCACGTGCGCCACCAGCGCGGCGAGACGATCGTTGTCGCCGAAGCGGATCTCAGAGGTGGCGACCGTGTCGTTCTCGTTCACGATCGGGACCACCCCAAGTTCGAGGAGTTTGTTAAGCGTCTGCCGCGCATTGCGATAGTGGCTGCGGCGGGTCAGATCATCGACCGTGAGCAGCACTTGCCCCACCAACAAGCCGTGGCCCGCGAAGCCTTCGGTGTATTGCGCCACAAGCGCGCCTTGGCCCACGCTGGCGGCCGCCTGCTGACTAGCCAAATCTTGGGGCCGACCCGCGAAACCGAGGGGTCCAATACCGGCTGCGATCGCACCAGACGACACGAGAATAACCTCGTCGCCTCGGGAATTCGCATGAGCAATCGCATCGACGATCGCCGCAACACGCACCGGGTCGAGATGTCCCGTTGCAGACGTGAGGGAGGAGGAACCCACCTTCACTACGATGCGGCTCATCGAGCGTCACCACCATCCGTGTCTTGTTCGTCGTCAGCGATCGGCTCGCCGTCGTAGCTTTCGCCGAGGTCCCCGACCTGACCGCCGTCGACCTCGCCGTATTCGCCCGGTTCGTCTTCCTCAGG